>JACMJD010000668.1 GCA_014380825.1 Phycisphaerae bacterium
TATCGTTTGGTATGTCAAGTGCATAGTTCCGGACAGAGGAGATCGGTGTAGCCCGCGAGCTTGCTCGCCGTGGTTTGACGGCGAGCAAGCTCGCCGGCTACACGAAACAGTTGCTTGTGCGAACGATGCAACCCTTAATCCGCTGAGATTCCCAAGCGAGCGAGCAACCCATCGAACTGGTCGAGCGATGCGTAATGCACAATCAGCTTGCCATGCCCCTTCTTCGCTGACGTCTTGAGCTGGACGCGCATGCCGAGCTGTCGCGCCAGCGATCGCTCCAAGTCCTGGATATGTGCCGAAGGAGTACCAGGCGACGTCGGGCTCTTGTCAGGCGTTGCCGTCTCAACTGGACCGGCGGCAATCAGGCGCTCCAGATTTCGGACGGACAGGTCTTGGCTCTCGACGAGATGCGCCAGGCGTTCCTGCTCGACCGTATCGTCGATGCCCGCCAACAGCTTGGCGTGGCCGAGAGTGAGCTGCTCATCGCGGAGCATCTGTCGGACAGGGTCGGACAGGTCCAACAGCCGGAGATAGTTGGCGACGCTGCTACGGTCTTCGCCCAGGCGGTTGGCGAGTTCCGCCTGGGTCAGACCAAGTTGGTCGATCAGTGCTCGGTAACTTTGGGCTCGATCCAGCGGATTCAGGTCTTCCCGCTGGATGTTCTCGACCAGCGCCATCTGGGCCTGCTCGAAGCTGTTTACGTCGCGAATGATGGCGGGGATGGTCGTCATGTTCGCGAACTTGGCCGCGCGCCAGCGGCGTTCACCGGCGATCAGTTCGTAGCCATCGCCCCGCTTACGCACGACGATTGGCTGGATCACACCCGTGCTCTTCAGGCTGGCGGCGAGTTCCGCGACCTTGGCTTCATCGATTTGTTTTCGCGGCTGGTGCGGATTAGGCTGAATCGACTCGACGGCAAGTTCAATGGGCTGCCCAGTTTGTGGCGATACCGGCACCAAAACGGGTTCGTTTTTCATTTTTGGTGGGACGACCGCCGGTGGCGGTGCAACCGTTCTCGAACCCGAGCCAACTCCAAGGTCCAACGGTTTAACAGCCGGACCCGGAAGGGCCGGTATTTCGACCTCAACCGGGGCGGACGACACCGAAATCAAACTACTAAGCCCTCGACCCAACCGTGATTTTTGAAGTTTCGACACGGGACTCCTTTCCCAAGAGGGGATTGCGTTCCACGTGGAACATGTGTGCCAAACCATAACGACCTGACCGAAATGGTTCAACAGGCATCCGAGTCGCTAAGATGCGAAATCATAGTTAGCATTTGATAACTTTTCTATCGGATTGCGGACCCACCGAGCGGCGGATGGAAGGGCGAGCGCGAGGGGGTGCCGGTCCATGGGGCGCATCGTCCGATAATGCCTCACGCGATGTCCGACTGTTGTCCGACAATTGAATACATGCTCTTTCACGGAGGATTCGCATGTCGGACACTTGGATGACACTTGCCGCGGCGGCCGCGGCTCTCAATGTTCACCCGCGGACGATCGAGCGACGCATCGCCAGCGGGAAGATTCGGAGCCGCCGGACAGATGACGGACAGATTCTGTTGCTCGTCGATGTACCCGACATTCAGCCGCTTCAATCCGATGCGCTGGAGACGGTGAAAGAGCTGGCCCAGGATCAGGTGAGCCTCGCAACCGGCAGCGCGTCCGCCATTGTCCGACTCGCGCAATCCGATGCCCAGCGCGCCCGTGGCGAGCTGGAGCTTGTCCGACAGAAGGTCGGGCACGTCCGACGCAGCGCACGAACGGCTTGGATCACGGTCGCATCGATGGCGGCCATCGTGTGCGTGGCGGTGGGGTGGACAACATTTCAGATCACCAAGTCGCGCACGCAGATTGAAGCGATGAATCAAACATCGCAGCGGATCGAATCTGAAGCCAAGCAACTTCTCGTCGAGCGCGACAATGCCCGCCAAGACGCCGACCGCGCCCGACTCGCGGGCGCCGAAGCGAGCGGACGCCTGGCGGCCTATCAGGAACATGCACAGCTTGCCGCGAAGCAGTCCGACATTCGCCCGACCACCCGGCCGGCGAGCCTCATGCAAAAGATCGCAAACGCGATGGCCGGGGAGTGAGTGCGGGACAACCGTCGGACAGTGGTCGTCGGCGCGGAAATGACCAATGACCAAACCAGAATGGCCAATCAAGTTCCAATGACCAAGTTCCAATTAGTCATTCGTCTTTGGACATTCATTGATCATTTCCGCCGCGCTCGCACAGCGCGCCCGCGTCGCTATAATCGCGGGCATGCCTTACACGCTATCCGAGGCGTCGCCGGAACTGTTGCCGCCTAGTGAGAACGGCTCGGAATCGGGCAATCGCTGGACGCTGAACTTCGGCCCGCAGCACCCGGCCACGCATACGACGCTGCGGCTGGTGCTTGAATTGGACGGCGAGCGCATCGTCCGATGCACGCCGCACATCGGCTACCTGCACAGCGGCTTCGAAAAGCTCGGCGAACACCTCAATTACAACCAGTACGTGACGATCGTCGATCGCATGGATTATTCCGCGCCGATCTACAATGAGCTGGCCTGGCACGCGGCCACCGAAAAACTGATGGGCATCGAGCTCACGCCACGCTGTAAAGCGCTGCGCACGATCGCCGGCGAGCTGGGTCGAATCCAATCGCACCTGCTGTGCGTCGGCGCGGCGGGTCTGGATCTCGGTGCGTTCACCGCATTTCTCTACGGCTTCAACGAACGCGAAGTCATCTACGACATCTTCGAATTCATGACCGGCCAGCGCTTCCACACCAGTTGGACGCGCGTGGGCGGCCTGAACATGGATCTGCCGGATGAAGCCATCTTCAAAGTGATGGTCAATCGTTTCGTAAACGAACAACTGCCCAAAGCGATCGGCGACGTCGAGAAGCTGCTGAACAAGAACCGCATCTTCATCGATCGCACGAAGGGGGTTGGCTCGATCTCGAAAGAGGAGGCGATCGCCTGGAGCCTTAGCGGACCAATGGCCCGGGCATCGGGCGTGATCCGAGATATCCGCAAAGATGAGCCGTACCTGTGTTTCGAAGACAACTGGGACGGCAAAGGCGCGAAGGCCGTCGATTTCAAAGTCCCGATCATGAACACCGGCGACGTGCTGGCGCGGTATCTGGTGCGGCTCGAAGAGATCAAGCAATCAATGCACATCATCCGCCAACTGATCAACACTCTGCCCGGCGGGCCGGTGAACGTGTCGCCGGAAGGTAAAGAAGTCCTTCCGCCAAAGGAACAGGTCTATTCGAGCATCGAAGGCTTGATCCAGCACTTCGAGCTGATCATGACAAACCGAGGCTTCGAAGCCCCAAGAGGCGAAGTCTACGACTGCATCGAAAGCGCCAACGGCGAGCTTGGATATTACATCGTGTCCGCCGGCGAAAGCGTCCCTTGGCGCGTGCGAACGAGGCCGTGCAGCTTCATCAATTATCAGTGCTTTGGGAAGCTAATCGAAGGGCACATGATCAGCGACGTGGTGGCGGTGCTTGGGAGCATCAACGTTATAGCCGCCGAGTTGGATCGCTAGTTACCGTCTTACGAATTGTAAGAAACCGCTCAGTCGGTAAGATAGACTTAATATATGGCTTCTGCGACATTGACATCTAAGTGGCAGATGGTGATCCCAAAGCCTGTCCGGGAGCATCTGGGTGTGCAGCCGGGAGACCAGCTCGAATTCGTCATCCAGGGTAACGGGCAGGTCGTAGTGAGAACGTCGGTGTTGGATGTGCGTCAGTTGAAGGGCGCATTGGTGCGGCCCGGCCGAAAGCCGGTGAGCATTCAGCGAATGAACCAGGCCATTCGACGTCGCGCAAAGAGGTCGGCGGCGTGATCGGCTTGGACACCAACGTGCTCGTTCGCTTTCTCACGCAGGATGATCCGGCACAGTCGCGCAAGGCGGCGCACACAATCGAGTCGACCGCGACCTCCAGTGGCGCGCTGTTTCTCAGCAACATCGTGCTCTGCGAACTGGTTTGGGTCTTGGAAGATGCTTATGGACACACGCAGACGGACATTGCAGAGATCCTCGAGCGCGTGCTGCGAACCGGCCAGTTCGGATTCGAAGACCGGGCGGTCCTGTGGCAGACGCTGGCAGATTATCAGCAGGGTAAAGGGGACTTCTCTGACTATCTGCTTGGTCGCATCGCGCAGCATGCTGGATGCTCGCACACGGTGACGTTCGATCGCGCGTTGAAGAACAACCGACTTTTCAAGCTCTTGTAACTGGTGCAATGATGGCATGGTTAGCTGAAGATCGTCGTGCGGCACTCACCGCAGCGGGGGAGTCGCTTCTCACGGACGAGATGAAAAAGCATCTCACCGAGAAGTATTTCCCGCGCTACCCGACCAAACGCGCGGTCCTTCTTCCCGCGTTGCATCACGTGCAGCACACCTATGGGCACATCCCGATGCAGGCGATGGAGGAGCTGGCCAATTTCCTTGAAGTCGCGCCGTCTGAAGTGCTTGATACCGCGACGTTCTATGAAGAGTATTGGCTGAAGCCCAAGGGTAAATATCTCCTTCAGGTTTGCCGGTCGCTCTCATGTGAAATCTGCGCGTCCGGAGCGCTCACGCGGACGATCCAGGAGACACTAAAGATCGACATCGGTCAGACGACGAAAGATGGCCGATTCACGCTGGTCGAGCTGGAATGTCTGGGCGCCTGCGGCACCGCGCCGGTGGCGCTGGTGAACGAAGTGCTGCACGAAGAGCTCACGCCGGCGAAGTTGATGGATATCATTCAGAAGCTGCCGGAGGATCCGCATGATTACAAAGATCCGTCGGTGGATTGGGAAGAGCACGACAGTGAGGACGATGCAGTCGGTGGGTGAAAAGATCGTGATCAACCTCAACCCGCCCAAGCCCGCCAGCGACGATTGCCTGCCGCACGCGGCCATGACGCTGGGCTCGGTTCGCGGCGGCAGCACGCATCCGCGCGAGACGCTCGTGCATCGGCTGGTCATTCAGGAACAACCCAGCGGGTACTGGATCATGAACCGCATGGACGACGCGGGTGGTTTCGTCGGTGACACCGCGCATCCGTCAAAAGAAGATGCGCTGCTCAGCGCAAAGCGTGAATTCGGAATCGAGATCGAAACCCCATCGTAGCCATGAACGCAAGTTCGTGGACGCGATCAGCAGTAAAGAGTTGTATGTCTCGCGATCTCCCTGGCGCAGGTCTGTTCGGTTGGATTGGAAGACAGATCGGTTACGTTAAGAGGGCGATCCAATCCGACCCCGGCGGCGCCAAGAAGGTCTATCGCAACGAATCGGTGGAAGAACAGAAACTGCTGCTTGATCAGAATAGCACGGACCAGAACATCACGCTGCGGCGGACGACGATCGATGAAGTCATAGTCGAAAAGAAAGTTCCAACAAATCATGGCATTCACTGAACCCGTCCTCCTGAAACGCATCCCCAGCGACCCGGCCAAGCGGAAGGTCGTTTGGTACGACGACTACGTCGCCACTGGCGGATACAAGGCGCTGCGCAAAGCGATGGAGATGAAGCCGGACGAGATTATCAAAACCGTCACCGATTCCGGCCTGCGCGGGCGCGGCGGGGCGGGTTTTTCCGCCGGGCAGAAGTGGTCGTTCATCCCGAAGGAAAAGAAGGGCCTGCATTACCTCGCGGTCAATGCGGACGAGTCGGAGCCGGGCACGTTCAAAGATCGTTATCTCATGGATTACGATCCGCACTCGCTGCTCGAAGGTATCGCCATCGCGTCGATCGCCACGCAA
>JACMJD010000669.1 GCA_014380825.1 Phycisphaerae bacterium
CGTTGCCCTTCATGAGCTGAGGGGCGCCGGTGGTGGCGGTGTCGAGCATTTCATCGCGCGTCGGCTGATACCAACTCGTCAGCGGAAGCTGCGGCTCGTTGTCATCTTCGAACGTGAACAACTCGGCGTCGATGTTCTTGCGACGGAAAACCGGGCTGTCCATGAATGCGTAATTTTCGTTCAGCAGCGCTTCGACGCGCGCTCGCAGCGCGCGCGGAACCGGTGCTCGGCGAATCTCTTTCTGAACCACCGGCCGCACTTTGCTGCGAACGGTATTCTTCCGGGTCATGGTCATGCTGGCGGCCATTTGATTAGGCCTCCTATCTGTCTCTAGCTGCGGCAACAACTGCACATACAGGACAACGCGTGGCGAACTCGCTGCATTCTTCGTGCCGTGCGGTTCTCCTTTGATCATACGAATTCAGCGAACCAGTGTTCATACACTAAACTTCGCTCTTGTAAGCACTTACATGCGTTCCAAAAGCGCTGAAACGAACGAGCCCACTGGACACTTTTCTGCGGGTGTGGCGATTGGTCAGGCAGTCGTCGGCGGACCGTACGCCAATTAAGCAGCCCTTTTAACAACCGGGCAGCGATCTCTGGCAGGCGGCGTTCGTGCGGTTAATCATGGCAACTCCTACTACCATGTAGACGCCAGTGGACTCAAAACGTTTCAAATGACATCCAATTTCGATGCCAACAATCTTCGAAGCGGAAGCCAACGACAGCCCCAAACAGGGCTGTGTTTCGGCGGCAGTTTCAATCCGATCCACAACGGCCACCTGCTATGCGCCCGGGCCGCTGCTGAATCTCGGGGATTCAAACAGGTTGTCGTGATCCCCAGCGCCCAACCGCCGCACAAACCGCAGGACTCCAATTTAGCCGCTCCGGAAGACCGTTTCGCCATGGCCAGGCTGGCGTGCGAGTTCTCCTCCCACGGCTCTATTCAATATGTACCGAGCGATATTGAAATCGCCAGAGCCGGGCCGAGTTACACCATCGAAACAGTACGAGAGCTTCGAAAAATCGGATGGCCGGAAGTTTGGTGGCTGATCGGCGCGGACATGTTGAATTACCTCCCTAAGTGGCACCAGGCCGAGCAACTGATCGACGAGTGCAACTTCCTCATCCTCGCCCGGCCAGGCGTGGAACTAATGTGGAGCACACTTCCGCCACATTTTCGCGTGAAACTGGAACCGAACGTCGTGCCCGCGCCGTTACTCGACATCAGCGCCACCGACATCCGCCGACGAGTGCGGGAGGGGCTGCCGATCGATGATCTAACAGTGCCGCCGGTCGTCGAGTACATCCAAGCCAATCGTCTGTATCAATGACGAGAACCAGACCAGCCAGGGCCAATTCCCGATGCCCGGCGCTCTCCAAAATCACATCTCCGGGCCCGGCCAAGAGTTGTCGCTGAGACGATTTCGGCCGATCGGGCATTTTCGGGAATTTTCGGGAACGGCCCAGATTGCCGCGAGACATGACCTTGCCCACGCCGGGTCAGAGCGTATCCGCGCCGGCCCGGATCTCTTCCGTGAAACGAAAAAGGCAGGCACGAAGCACGAAGGGCTCACGAAGGCGTCACCAACGGTTCCTCAGTTTTCAAAGATCCGATGCACGGCGCGGGATTAGAAAACACGCGCCTCTACCAATACTGTGGGCGCTGCGCCGGCCGAGCGCGCGACGCGCAGCGCAAGGCATTTGCGATTCAAAAACGCGACATATTTTTCGGAATGTGTTCTCGTGTGTTGCGCGCCAGAAGCGCGCGGCGCGCAGCGCAAAGCGCTATCGAGTTTACCTGCTTTTCGATTGATTCCCCCTCCGCCGCATGGGAAGCTGCCCATGGCTATACGGGGAAACGGCCATCCATGCGGCATACCGACAAGACACGACATCACCTGTTCGTCATCGCGCTCATTGCGCAATCGCTTCTGATCGTCAGCGCGACGAGCGCGCAGCAATGGACGACGATTGCTAGGTCTAATCAACCGGCTCCGGGCTTGCCACAGGGCAGTCTTTTCGCTGGCGGTTTCGGACAGCCTTCCATCGATTCGATGGGGCGGATCACATTCACCTCGACGATGCACAATGCGCCGTTTACTTCCGCACTATGGGCGACGGGGCCAAATGGATCGGACTTATCCGTTGCCTTGTACGACAACCAGCCCGTACCGGGAGAGTCCAACCTTCAATTTCGGATTTCATTCCTCACTCCGCATTTGTCAGAGGGCGGTGGAATCCTCGCGTCGGCCAAACTCAGCGCGGGGACATTGGGCGATGCGGGGAGCGGGATCCTTGCCATCACGCCGAGCGACGTGCGACTGCTTGCGCGGTCGGGGCAACCCGCGCCTGGAGTGAACGGTGGCGTGTTCGCGCCTGACCTTTACAATGCCAAGTTAATCGGAAGCGCAGATAAGTTGGCATTCCTCGGAGCGGCCAGGATTGGGAATCTCGGTTACCCAGGGATCTGGGGTGCGACGGTTGGATCGCAGCCGAAACTTCTGGTTGTCGCGAATACCCCGGCGCCTGGCTCCTCACAACTCTTCGCCACGTTTGACCTCAATGGAATGACCGATGAGGGTGAGATCGGATTTCGCTCGGAGACCTCCGCCGGCCGACACGACCTCTGGATCGGCCGGCCGGGAAATTATCGTTCCGTTTTGTCGAACGTGACGCAGGATCAAACGCTTCATGCACGACTCACGCCATCCGGCTCGTGGGTCCTTCCCGGCGTGAACGATAGCTCAATCACGCGCATGCGACCGTCGGGACAAATGACGACATTGGCAACGGCACATGTTCAGGCACCGGGTCTTCCCCCAGGTGTGGCCGTAAACCGCTTTGCGTTGCACGCGTCTGCGAGTCGGACGGCCGATGTTGTCGCATTCGCCGCGACGCTCGAAGGCTCGGGCGTTAACTCGTCAAACAACAGCGCGGCATTCATCTCAGAGTACGACCAACTGAAACTGATCGCCCGCGAGGGCGAACCCGCACCTGGCACAGGGTTGGGACAGTTGTTTGATCAAGACCCGGTCGTATTTACCAACGCGGGCGGACAAATCGTGCTCATTTCAAGGCTGAGGGGCCAGGACGTCCATCCCTTGAACAATGCAGGCGTGTGGTTTGATCCCGGAAACGGACAGCTTCAACTGGCGCTACGAACGGGCGATCAGTTCAACGATAACGGCATGATGCGCACGGTACAGCGCATCACTCCTGGCCTCCTCCGCGTAGACGATGGCATGACATTTTTGAACGACCAGGGCCAGTTCATCGTTCACGTGGAGTTCAATAATGGCACCGGGATTTATCGGCTGCAGGTGCCCGAGCCATCCGCCGCTGCCATTGGTCTGATCTGCGTGGCCTCACTCCTGGGTCGACGCCGCACATGAATCAGCCCGGAATTATCAAGGCGAAAGCGTTACATTGATGAGGACGCACAGGGCAATTGCATGTGACGCGATAGTCCGTCATGACAGGCTTGGTGGGGGTGACGCAGGCGATGGCCAGCTTCAGCTTCTGCTTCGCCAGGGCGACAGCCTGCTGGTCAATGGCGTAAGCAGAGTCGTCCAGACGTTCGCGATCACCGAGGGCGGCAACGATCGTTTCAGCGAGGCGGGTCAATTTGCAATTGGCCTGGTCTTCCGCGACGGCGGCGCCGGGATGTTCATGGTACAGGTACCCGAGCCGTTGGCCGGTATCTTCGCGCTTCTCTACCCAGTGTCACGATTGATTTGACGCCAACGACGCTCGGCTTGATTGTGCTGCGCTGCGGGCGGTCACCCGCTAACGGTATGATCGGGCTTCCGCGAATCATTCGCGAAAGGAGCCTCAGGATCATGCGCGATTGGATCGACTCGCTCGAACCGCGTCAGCTTTTCGCCGGCGGACCTGTGGTCACCGACTTCAAGATCAGCCCGCGCTCGCCGATCGCGACGACCGGGTCGCTTGTATTCACGGTGAGGTACGCCGACACGCAGGGCGTGAATGCGCTCTCGTTCGACAATCGCGATATCCGCATCGCCGGGCCGAACGGTTTCGCGCGATACGCGACCGCGGCCGGTTCGAGCTCCAACGGCGATGGCACGGTGCGGAGCGTACGCTACAAAATCGCGCCGCCGCGCGGACGCTGGGATTCCGCCGACAACGGCACGTACACCGTTCGCCTGCATGGCGACCAGGTGTTCGACATCCTCAACAACGCCAGCGATTCACAACTGCTCGGCAGGTTCGGCGTGAATATCGCAGTACGCGGTGTTGCTCCCGCGCCGCGCGCGATGCAACTTGCTGTGAATCGTCCGACCGCAGCGCCCAAGCTGAC
Source organism: Phycisphaerae bacterium (assembly GCA_014380825.1). The sequence goes on from JACMJD010000669.1 coordinate 4,325, forward strand.
TGACATCCTGGACTGATCGCACGCGCGCACCACTCGCACGGTCGGCACGCCCGTGATACATCAGTGGGCGCGCATGCCGATTCGATTCAATCTCTACGACATCGCGTACTACCTCGGCGTCGGCGTTGCGTCGCCTTATTGGTTGATCAAATCGTCGGCGCGGACGAAGGTGCTGCGCGCATTTCGCGAACGCATGGGCCACGTGCCGGCGCGGGCGGATTCGTCCAGGCCGGCGGTGTTGATTCACGCGGTCAGTCTGGGCGAGATCAATGCGACGCGCGCGCTGGTCGACATGCTCCGACGGCGACGCGACGATCTGCACATCATTATCTCCACGACCACCGACACCGGCTTCGCGCGCGGCCAGCAGTTGTACGGCGCGAATCCGAACGTCACGCTAATCCGATACCCGCTGGATTTCTCGCCGGCGATTCATCGGGTGCTCGATGCGCTCCGGCCGGGCGTGGTCGTGCTCATGGAATTGGAACTCTGGCCAAACTTCGTGCGCGCGTGCAAGCAGCGCGGCATCGCGGTGATTCTCGCCAATGGTCGCCTGACAGAAGAGAGCTTCGGGAGATATCTGCTGGTCCGGCCGATCGTGGCGGCAATGCTGCGGCGGGTCGATCGCCTGTGTGTGCAGGATGATCTATACGGCCAGCGTTTCCTTCGCCTCGGCGCGCGGCCGGATCAAGTAACGGTGATCGGCACGATGAAGTTCGACACTGCGACGATCGCCGAGCGCGTGGAGGGTGACGAACAGCTCGCGCGCGAGGTTGGATTGCGTCCACGGGACGAGCCCATTTGGGTCTGCGGATCGACCGGCCCGGGCGAAGAAGAAATCCTCCTACGGGTTTATCAATCGCTTCGCGAGAAACATTCTTCCCTGCGACTCGTGCTCGTCCCGCGAAAGCCCGAGCGATTCGACGACGTCGCTCAACTCATCGAATCGCAAGGCTTTGCGCTGACCCGGCGCTCCAAGCCGGAGACCGCGCCAGAGGATAGCGTCGTCCTCGGCGACACGATGGGCGAACTGCAAAAAATCTACTCGCTCGCGTCCGTCGTATTCGTCGGCAGATCGCTGGTCGATCTCGGTCCGCGCCAGCACGGCAGCGACATGATCGAGCCGTGCGCGCTCGGCAAAGCGACCCTCATTGGTCCGTTCACCGGCAACTTCGCGGACGTTGTTCGCTCGTTCAAGGCGGGCAACTCCATCGTGGAAGTTCCAGATGAAGCGACGCTGCGCGCTACGCTGTCGGCGCTGCTGAGGAATCCGGACGAAGCGCGCGCGCTGGGCGCGCGTGCGCGAGAGGTCGTTCGCGCACAAAAAGGCGCGACCGAGCGACACGCGGACGTCGTGCTCGCGGCGCTATCGAAGCGAACGTGAAGAAATAGTTTGCGCAACGTTAGAATTGTGTTGCTCACGTTGGTCTCATCTCTACAATTTTCGCCAGCGCCGGAGGGCTTCGGCGTTCGCAACGCAGAGAGAGAATTCAGGGAATCCGATTGCCGGAAGATTGTCGGGATCGTTCGGCGGATCGGCATGTCGTAACCGCGCGTCGGTAGTAGACAACTTGGTTTCACGGGGGCGTGAACGTGTCAAGGAGATGACATGTCCGCCACGCTGCACAGGGAACTCGCTGGGGATTTCGTTTCGAAGTTGCCGCGTCTGATCGGCGGTAGTGCGCCGATCGCGCGGCTGTCTACCCAAATCGAAGCGCTCGGCCGGCGCGAATGCACGGCGCTGTTGCATGGTGAATCGGGCACCGGCAAAGAATTGGCCGCGCGGTTGATTCATCTGCGCAGCGCGCGGGCGAAGGGCCCGTTCGTGCCGGTCGATTGCACGGCCCTGCGCGACACGCTGCTCGAATCGCAGCTTTTCGGCCACAACCGCGGCGCGTTCACCGGCGCGGATCGATCGACGATCGGCTTCTTCCGAGCGGCCGAGGGCGGAACGATCTTCCTCGACGAAATCGGCGAGCTTCCGCCGCAGAGTCAGGCGAAATTGCTGCGCACGATCCAGGAAGGCACCGTCACGCCGCTTGGCGCGACCAGCGGCATCTCGGTCAACGTGCGCGTGGTCGCCGCGACGCACCGCGACTTGGCGGCCATGGTGCGCGATGGGCAGTTTCGACAGGATTTGTATTACCGGCTGAACGTCGCGTGCCTGCGTCTGCCATCGCTGCGCACGCGGCGAGAAGACATCCCGCTGCTGATCGATTTCGCGCTGGCAGATCTGGCGAAAGTGTATCGCGAGCCGAAGCGTCGCTTCACTGTTGAAGCGATGGCCCTGCTGTGCGCCCACGATTGGCCGGGCAATGTGCGCGAACTGTTCAATGCGGTCGAGCATGCGATCGTGTTTTCGGAGAACACGGAAGTGCTGGATGCGTGCGATCTGCCGGATGAGATCATCCTGCACCAGAGCCACGACGCGCCCGATGAACTGCCGAATCGTCTGATGACCTTGGAAGAAGCTGAACGCCGATTGATCGAAATGGCGTTGCGGAAATTCCGCGGGAATCAAAGCCAGGCCGCGCGCGTGCTGCAGATCGAGCGGCATCGGTTGAGCCGGCGGATTGCGCATTTCGGATTGTCGAACCTCATTCGTCCGAATAACTACACGACTCGTGGCATGGGCGTCTCGCCCGTGCGCATGCCGCTCAAGCGGCGCGCGCACGGGCGGAACGCCCATGCCACGTAATTGGTACACGGCGCACCAGGTGGAGCGCAGCGCACCGAGTCGTTCGTAACTTCATCCCACGTCATCAACTGAGATCTCGCGCCGTCCAATAGTTGGTGCGCGGCGTTCCAATTTCGCGTTTTTCGCGTGCATCGCGCAAGCGAAATCTTTTCTCGCCAAAGCTCAACTCGCATCAGCGCTTGCGCGCAATCTTTCGCGCGCACGGATCGCTGGCCTCGTGTTCGCCTTAGTCAATTCGACAAGGAGCGGACACATGAAACGAAATTCAACGGTTGCAACATCCGACCTGCTGACAATCGGGCTGACCGATCCAGCTGATGTCGGACAGATCCTGCGACGCATGCATCGCGAGCAGCCTAAGGCGCTGCTCGTGTGGATCGATTCGAGCGAGCAAGACGTTCGCGCCGAGTTGATCGCCGAGCTGCGTCGCCGGCGTCCGCGGCTGCCGTTGATCGCGCTGACACGGGAGCACGATGCACGAGTCGAACAAGTGGCGCGCATCGCGGGCGCGGCGTTTTACTTCCCGATGACCTGCGCCGCCGATCAGCGGCTGCTGGATCAGACGCTCGCGTCACTCGGAATCGAACCCCCAATCCCTCGCGAACATTCCGGCCTGCCCCCGCCGGCGATCCGCGGCAGCCCGAGGCTGGTGAGGAATGAATGAATGAAATGAATGACAAAACCAACTAACGAATTTCCTGACAACGCAATCGAAACAACTTTCTGGAGATCAATCATGAAACGCACAACGAAAAACCTGTCGATCCTTTCCCTCGCCGCGGCCAGCACACTGGTGGCAACGCAAATGAGTTACGCGGTTCCGGTGGTCGCGGTCTACAACGAAGATCAGCGCTGCGATCCGGTCATCAGCCAGACGCTCTCTCATGAGCTGGGCGAGCAACAGTTCTTCCCCTTGAACGAATCGTTCAACGCCTTCGTGTCGCCGGCGACATTCACCGTCTGCGTGCCGGACGACAATATCGCCAACGACTGGATCGTTCAGATCACGAACACCAGCGGCATTGCCTGGCAGAACCTGTTCTTCGTCGCAGACCTTGGCCTGACCATCGGCAATGCGGATGGAAACATGATCGATGTGATCGGCGCGCCCGGCGTGACCACCGACGCGTTCCGCATCGACGGCACGGTCACGCTCGGACTCAACAACAACCTGCTCAACGAGAGCGGCGCGGTGGACGAGATCTTCGCGCCGGGCGAGACCTGGCGGTTCAACGTGTCGAACTACTTCGACGCGGCGGGCACCGCGCCAGCGCCGGCGTTCCGCATCCCGGGCAAGTTCGCCGGCTCCGAGCCATACGTCGTGCCGCCATTCAGCACGGCGAGTATCGTCGCGACGCCCGTGCCGGAACCCTCAGCGCTGTTCGCGATCGTGCTGCCTGCGGCCGCGCTGCTGATGCGGAGGCGCTCACGCCGATAACTCACGCGCGCTTGGAAACCGTGCCGTGAGATCGTTCTGCAATCGTTAATTTCGTCACAACAAAGTCAATTGGAGGTGCATCGTGAATCGTCGTCTTTCTACTCTCGGATCGTTCGGATTTCTCGCTGGAACCCTGGCCCTGTCGGGAAACGCCCATGCGTATCTCGGCGGATTTGAATCGGCAGATGGGTACCAGCCGTTCCTCAACATGGTTCAAAATTACAACGCCGGTCACTACGGCGCGAACAGCGGATACGGCGGCGGACCCAGCGCCATCACGCCCAACACCGACTTCTGGACCGCGGTGAACGGCGGGTTCAGTTCCGGCGGGCAGACTTCGTACGCGACCGGACATCAAAATCTCGATCGCCAGTGGTGGAACAACGGCATCGGCAGCCCGAGCAACCTCGCGCTGCAGTTGACCACCAACCACACGGGCTGGGGCGGCCCCGCGCTGGAATACACGTATGACGTTGACGCGCCCGACCTGGGCGGCGTCGCGCCGGC
>JACMJD010000670.1 GCA_014380825.1 Phycisphaerae bacterium
CTGCGCGCGAAGCTCTTCGCTTCGCGTGCGGGCGGAGGTGTCGAGCTTGCAGAGCGTCGCCCGGAAGACTGAGCGTTGGTGGCGAGACGGAGGGGGTGCGCTGAAACGCCGAGCGCACATGCAATTTACGCGCATCGCTTGAGCGCACCCCCTCCGTCTCCGCCTTCGCTTCGCTACGGCGGATCCACCTCCCCCGCACGCTGCGCGCGCAGGGGAGGAAAAATATCGCTGTCCGACAACAACTTCTACCCCACGATTTTTGATGCGCCTTCGGCGCGAGAATTGTCTCTGAGAATCTTTGTGTGCTTCGAGGCTTCGTGGTGAATCTGACTCACCACCCACCGACGCTACTCGCGAAGCCCCGCCTCGATGTTGTTGTTGTCGGGATCGAGCAGATAGGCGGCATAGTAGCCTTCGCGCCGCGGCCCGGGCGCGCCGTTGTCCCGGCCGCCGGCCGCCAACCCAGCTTTATGAAAAGCATCGACAGAGGCACGGTCGTTCGCCGCGAAGCCGTAGTGCGCCGGACTGTGTCCAGCCTGAGAGTCCGGCGTCCAAAAGCTCGGTCTGCCTGCGCCGATATAAATGAACGGAATGCGATCCGTTTGGCTGCGGGCGATGATGAACGCCGTCGGCTGCTCTTGGATAACGGCGAGCCCGAGCGGCTTCAGCGCCGCCTCATAGAAGCGTCGGCTCGCTGCCAAATCGCGCACGATGAAACCAAAATGATCGAGCATGGCTCAATTCTTCTCGCCGGGATCCGGTAGCCCGATCTCGAGCCACATCGCATTGAGGATGGCAAAGGCGCACGCAAAGCCGAGACCCAGAACCCAAGAAAAATACCACATGACCGTGCCTCGTTTCTAAAGATGCGAGTCGTGCTTCGCGGGTCCAAACACAACGCGCAGCACCCAGCTTGTGTACGCGAGAATGATGGGCAGAAATACGGCCGTGACAAGCAGCATCGTCCACAGCGTATTTGGCGATGACGATGCGTCCCACACCGTCAGCGAATGATCCGGCGTCGTCGAAGACGGCAGCAGGAACGGGAACATGGCGAGCCCGGGCGTGGCGACGATCCCGAACAACGATAGCGAAGATCCGGCGAAGGCGAGGGCAGGGCGTTTCGCGCGTGTGAACACGATCGCCAACCCCGCGCCGAGGAATCCGAAGATCGGCGCCAGCAACGTCCAACTCATCGAGCCGTAATTCGTCAGCCAAGCGCCGGATTCGCGCAAAACTGTCTTTGCCAGAGGGTTGGAGGGGCCGTCGCTGACGACATCGCCGGCGATGCGATAGCCGTCGATGGTGCTCGTGGCAAGACCGCCGGCGGCAAAGAGCACGATGGTCGCGAGACCTGCGATCATCGCCGCTTGCCGGGCACGCGCCGCGATCACGCCGTCGGTCGTCATCGCGACCCAGGTGCCGCCATGCATCGCCAGCATGGAGAGGCTTACCAGCCCGCACAGCAGCGCGAAGGGATTGAGCAGTTCGATCAGCGAGCCCGTATAGGTCGCGCGCATCAAGCCATCGAAGCTGAACGGCACACCGAGCAGCAGATTGCCGAAGGCGACGCCGAAGATCAGCGCCGGCACGATCCCGCCGATGCAGATCGCGCCGTCCCACCAGGCGCGCCAGCGCGCGTCGTCGATCTTCGAGCGGAAGCCAAAGCCCACCGGCCGCACGATCAACGCCAACAACACCAAGAACAGCGCGAGGTAAAAGCCGGAGAAACTCACCGCATAAAGCGGCGGCCAGGCCGCGAAGCTCGCGGCACCGGCGGTGATCAGCCAGACCTGGTTGCCTTCCCAGATCGGCTCGACTGTCTCCAGCACGTGTTTGCGCTCGTCTTCATTGCGCGCCACGAACGGCAAGAGTGCGGCCATGCCGAGGTCGTAACCGTCGGTGAGCGCGAAACCGATCAACAGCCCGCCGAGCAACAGCCACCACAACACGCGCAGCGTCTCGTAATCCAGAAGGACCGGGATCATGACGGCGCTCCTTTGGCAAAATACCCGTCAGGCCCGAGCCTGGCGTATTTCGTCATCAGATAAGCGTCGGCGACCGCGAGCGCCGTATAGAACACGACGAAGCCGATAAGCGAGGCGATCACGTTCTCCGCCGGCACATTCGACACGCCCAGGAACGTGGGCAGTATGCCGTCCACCACCCACGGCTGACGGCCATACTCGGCGACGATCCAGCCAAGCTCGGCCGCGATCCACGGCGTCGGCAACAGCACGAGCGAGGCAATCATCATCCATCGCGTCTCAAGCAATTTGCGCCGCGACGCCAAATAGAAGGCGATCGCGAAATAGGCGATGAAGATGAATCCCAGCCCCACCATGATGCGGAACGACCAGAACAGCGGCCAAACATGGGGCACCGTGTCCCAAGCGGCTTTGTCGATTTCTTCCGGCGTCGCGTTGACGACGTCGGCCCGATAGCGCTTGAGCAACAGGGCGAAGCCAAGGTCGCGCCAATTGGCAGCCACCTCCGCGCGCGCGACCGCATCATTGCGATCCGCGCGCACACGTTCGAGCGCAGCATAGGCTTTGAGCCCAACGACAATGCGAGCACGATTGGCGGCGACCAGTTCTGAGATGCCCGCGACCGGCAAGTGGAAGCTGCGGGTGGTGATCAAGCCAAGCACGGCCGGGATCTCGACCTTCATGTGCGTCTTGCGCGCTTCCTGATCCGGAATGCCGAAGAGCGTGAAGCCCGCTGGCGCCGGCTCCGTCTCCCACATCGCCTCGATCGCCGCGATCTTCATCTTCTGGTTTTCGCCCAGCGTGTAACCGGATTCATCGCCCAGCACGACAACCGACAGAGCTGACGCAAGACCGAACGAAGCCGCGACCGTCATCGATCGCCGCGCGAACTCCAGATTGCGCCCCTTCAGCACGTAATAGGCGCTGATCGCCATCACGAACACGGCCCCCGTGACGTAGCTGGCGGACACCGTGTGCACGAACTTCTCCTGCGCCACCGGATTGAAGAACAGCTCCCAGAACGAGGTCAGCTCCATGCGCATGGTATCGGGATTGAAGGTTGCGCCGACCGGATACTGCATCCAGCCGTTCGCGATCAAAATCCACAGTGCCGAGAGGTTGGCGCCGATCGCCAACAGCCACGTCACGACGAGATGCTGAACCTTGTTCAGCCGCTCCCACCCCATGAAGAACAGACCGATGAACGTGGCCTCGAGGAAGAACGCCACCATCC
>JACMJD010000671.1 GCA_014380825.1 Phycisphaerae bacterium
CGCGAGGTAATCACCTGGCGCGACGACGCCTGCGGCGTGCCGGGATTCAACCTGATCCTCGACACGGAGCGCGTGCGCGAGATCTGGATGCGTTTCATCACGGAATTCTCATCATCCGCAGACATCGGCAAACGTCCGCTGCGGCCGATCGGTTGGGCCGCGTTCAACGCGACGCGCATCGAAGCGGGCCGCGCAATGTTCGGGATCGATTTTGACGACACGGTGTTGCCCGCGGAAACCGGTCCGTTGCAGATGTCGCGGGCCGTCAGCTTTACCAAGGGCTGCTATCCGGGGCAGGAGATCGTCGCCCGCATGCACGCGCGAAGTCAGAGTGCGCGGCAGATCGTCGGTTTCCGAATGGACGATGACGCCCTGCCGATCGCCGGCGCGCAGATTCTCGACGAGCAATCGAACGTCATCGGCGCCGTCACCAGCAGCACGATCTCGCCCGTGCTATCGGGCGCAGCGATCGGCCTGGCGATCGTCAAGCGATCGCACGTCGAGGCGGGCAAAGCACTGCACATCCCCGCCGAAGGTTCCATTCGCACTGCCAAAGTTGTCGAGCTGCCGTTCGTCAAAGGAGCGTAGCAAGTGATTGATTCGCCTTATCTCGTGAAATCCGGCAAGCGGATCAGATTGAGCAAAATCCCCACCGACGACACCGGCCGATTCAAGGACAAGCAAGCTGGAAGAGATGCAACCGAATCGAACCTGCACACGCTGGACGACCGGCAGGAAGTTCTCTACGCGCAGTCGAAGTACGCCTTACTGATCGTGCTGCAAGCGATGGACGCCGCCGGAAAGGATGGCACGATCGAATCGATCTTCAGCGGCGTGAACCCGCAGGGCTGCCAGGTAACGAGCTTCAAAGCGCCGTCGCACCTGGAGCTGGCGCACGATTATCTGTGGCGAGTCCACAACGCGTGCCCCGCGCGGGGGATGATCGGGATCTTCAATCGCTCGCACTACGAAGACGTGCTGGTCGCGCGTGTGAAGAAGCTGGTCCCGAAATCCGTATGGTCGAAGCGCTACGATCACATCAACGACTTCGAGCGCACGCTCGCTGATGAGGGTACGACGATCATCAAGTTCTACCTGCACATCTCGAAGGAAGAACAAAACGAGCGGATGAAAGCGCGGTTGGCCGACCGCACCAAGCGCTGGAAGTTCAACCCGGCTGACATCATCGAAGGAAAACGCTGGGACGATTACATGGCCGCGTACGAAGACGCGCTCAGCGCCTGTTCCACGAAGCACGCGCCGTGGTACGTCGTGCCTGCGGATCACAAGTGGTATCGAAACTGGGTTGTGTCGGACATCATCGTGCGGACGATCAAGAAAATGGATCTCAAGTATCCGGATGAGATCGAGGGGTTGGATCAGATCAAGCTGTGATTAGAATTGCCGACAATGCACGTTCGCCTGTCAAAGACATTTCACTTCGAAGCCGCTCACGACCTGCCGACGTTTCCGGCGGATCATAAGTGCCGACGATTGCATGGGCATTCGTTTCGATTTGACGTCGTCGTCGAAGGCGATGTCGATCCGGCCAAGGGTTATCTGATCGACTACGGCGAGATCAAGCTGGCGGCGGAGCCGATCGTGAAGCGCCTCGATCACTTCTA
>JACMJD010000672.1 GCA_014380825.1 Phycisphaerae bacterium
CACCGCGAGGTGCGGCGTCGGCGACGGCAGCACAACCCGGCGCCGCGGGTGCGCGCGGAGCGCCGCGGGAACTTCCGCCGCCTAGTTTTGCCACGCTCGTGCAGTCGCTCGTCACGCAGGCGCTGTTTTATCTCGGCGATCTCGCGCCGCGCGGCAGCGAGCCCACGCTGAACCTCGACATGGCCAAGCACCAGATCGACATGCTCGGCGTGCTGGAAGAAAAGACGGCGAACAATCTTTCGCCCAAAGAAAAACAGTTGCTCGATGCGGCGCTGTACGAAACGCGCATGCGATACATCAGCGTGGCGTCGCAGTTTCTTGGGCCATGAGCGGATTCGTTCTTGGTTCTTGAGGATTGGTTATTCGGGCTCGCTTGTCAGATGCCACGTCGTCGGCTACGGCGCACACCAATAACGAATAACCAAGAACCAAGAACCTTTTGCGCATTCGCGCAAACCTTTCGCGAACATCCGGCGTACAGAAGTTTGTTGTCCACCTCGACGATCAGATCGATTGAAAAGTGATGAAGTTCACGCTTGCGTTTTGCTAGTTGCGCATTAGTATCCGAAGCGGCCGAGACGACGGGACAGGCGTTTCGGTTCCTGCACATGCGGCCTCGGGTCGACGACCGGGGGTTTGACATCGCTGTTTTGTTTTTGACGATAATGCGTGAGCGTCGACGATGTTTGTCGATGCGAAGTTGTGTGCAGCATCTCACAGTGACGCGCGAAGGATCGAGCGTGAAGGCGTGAGATGAAGTTGGGAGCGTGCGATACACGGAATGGTGTCACACGAGATTCGGGTTGTACGCCGCGGGGTTTTTAATCGCGGCGGGGAAGGCATGGAAGCCATGGCGTCTCGGCGCGCGAACGCACGTCTTGCTCAACTCTGGCAGTTGCCGCTGTTGCTGTTGTCGCTGGCGCTGTTCGGCTACGCCGCTTACCTGTTCATCGATCCGCAGCCGGGGCTCACGACCGAAGAGCGGATCAACTCAGCCAAAACTTATCTCGCCCAGGAACGCCCCGACGCGGCGAACCAGCTCATCCTTCGCATTCTCTCATCAGAAAAGCTGTCGGCCGAGCATCAAGGGGTGCTCTATCTGCTCAACGCCGAAGCCATCGACATGACGCAGAAGCAGAAGCGCATCGGCGTGCCGCTTAACTACATCAACATCATCGAGCAGACCCGTCGCGCAACCGCGAACGGTGCGAAGCTCGATTGGCAGGCGCATCGACGTCTGGGCGAGGCATACGAATCGCTCCGCAAGCCGGCCGAGGCGCTGGCGAGTTATCGCAGCGCGATGGATCTGGATCCGACGCGCTCGCTGCGATTGCAGCGGAAGGTCATCGATCTCCAGCTCGCGCAAGACGACGCCGCGCCGGCGGAGCATTCGCTGGATGAGTTTTTGAAAAGCAATCAGCTCACGGATGTGGAGCGGGCCTGGGCGCTCGGGCAGAAGGCGAACATCCTGATCGACCTTGGAAAATTCGCCGACGCCCGGCGACTGTTGGATCAGGCGCTGAAGCTGTCGACCGACGGAATCGTGCAGGGCGAAGTGAACTATCACCTCGGTTACTGCGCTTACAAGCTGAGCAACTCCGCCGACGCGGAACGATATCTGCGCGTGTCGCGCGAATTCCTTCGCACGCAACATCCGCTCGATGCGGACGCAGCCTATCTGCTTGGAAAAATCGCCCAGGAGCGCGGCGACAATTCCATGGCCATCTCGTTCTACGAGATTGTCCTCGTCAGCCACATCGATTCGAAAGTCGCACCCAGCGCGCTGATGGGCCGCGGCGTTTGCCGGATCGCAAGCGGGCAGGACGATGCCGGGCTAACCGATCTGCATGATCTGGTTGAGCAGATCACGTCGCGCAACAACCGCCAGAAGCTGAAGGATCAGGCCCTGATCGCGCTGCAACAGGGCGTGCAGATTCTGACTGGTCGACAAAATCTCACCGGCGCCATCGAACTGCTGGCGTACGAGCAAACGCTGCAACCCGATCCGGCCGCCAACTTCTACGCGCGACTGGGCAACGTCTTTGAGAATCGCGCGGAGCAGATCGAGCGATCGATTCCGACGGCTCAGGGAGCCGAGCGTATCCGCCGCGAGCAGCAGGTGCGCGAATCGCGCACCCGAGCGGGCGATGCGTTCATCGCGTATTCGCGCAAGCTCACGCTCGCCGACGACAAGGGCTATGGCGAGGCGATGTGGAAGGGAATCGATCTGTACGATCGCGCCGCCAACGTGCAGTGTGTGATCAGCGCGTTGGATTTATTCGCGAACGAGCGGCCGGAAGATCCGCTCACGCCCGATGCACTGTTGCGGCTGGGCGGCGCGTATCAGGCGGCGGGTTTGTTCGATAAGGCGATCGACGCGTTCAGCCGAAACCAGTTCCGCTACCCGAAGAGTCTCGCGGCCAGCAAGTCGGCGGTGCCGCTGGCGCAGGCGTATATCGCAAAGGGGCCCGAGGCGTTCGCCAAGGCGGAATCGGTGCTGATCGGCGTGGTCGAGGACAACCCGCTCGTCACGCCCGAAGCGGAAGAATTCCGCCAGGCGCTGTTCGAACTGGCCCAGTTGTATTACCGCACGACCCGCTACGAAGAAGCGGTGGCGCGGCTGGAAGAATTCACGCAGCGTTACAAAAACGACGACCGCATGGGCCAGTTGTTGTTCCTGATGGCGGACAGCTATCGCAAGAGCGCGTCGACGCTTGATGTGCGATTGGCGTCGGCGGAAATCGGGCCGGGCGCGGGCGCGATCGACATTGTCGCAGCGGCGGCGGCCAAGCGCGATCGGTTGCTCAAGGCGCGTGGGCTCTACGATCAGGTCGTCGAGCTGTACAAGAATAAGCAGCCAATTGGGTCGATCGATCAGCTTTACTTCAAGCTGTCGCACTTCTATCGCGCCGACTGTCTGTACGACCTCGGTGACTACGCCGACGCCGTCAAACTCTACGACACGGCGATCTTCCGCTACCAGGAAGATCCCTCCGCGCTGGCGGCGTATGTGCAGATCGTAAACGCATACTGCGCGCTCGGCCGGATTCAGGAAGCGAAGACCGCGAACGAACGCGCGAAGCTGATGCTGGGCCGCATTCCGCAGGAAGCGTTTAAGGATGGCACGTTCGCGATGCCAAAAGAGTACTACGCGCAGTGGCTGAAGTGGACGAGCGAGTCAGGCTTGTGGTGAGGCCAGGTAAGAGGAATGGGTGATGATTGCAGCATGTGTCTTGATACTGGGTTGGCTACTTCTATTGCGTTTGAACAGCTAACAACTAACGAACTTTTGGCCACAACCGAAGCCAGACGAATGACAGCGACTGAAAACGTGATCGACGCCTTGGAAGAGCAAGTTGGCTGCTATCAGCGGCTGGCCAAGCTCGCGCACATTCAGCATGAACACATTCAGCAGAGCCAAACCGACGCTCTGCTGGAAGTGCTCAAGAGTCGCCAAGAAGTGCTGGAAGAGATCGGCCGATTGGAGCAAACCATCGCGCCCGTGAAACGATCGTGGAGCGGATTCGTCGGCACGCTCGAGCAGCCAAATCGCACTCGCGCCGAAGCGCTGGTGGCCGAGGCGACGCAGTTGCTGAAGGAGATCACCGATTGCGATCGTGATGATGTCCTGGTGCTGCAACAGCGCACGCTCAATCTCGGTAAGCAGATCAATCAGGCAACGGTCGCGAGAAAGATCAACACGAAGTACGCGGCCGCTGCTTATGGGTCGAGCCAGTCACGAATGGATGTGCAGAGATAAGTGGCCAGTGGTCAGTGGTCAGCAAAGACCAATCTGACCACTAACCACTGACCACTTATGAGCCTCGACACTGTCCAATCTGAATCGCCGACGACCCAGCGCATGGAAGAGCTGGGGCGGATCATCATGGCGTACAGCGAGGTGACGGACAAACTGCAGCAGAGTCACGATCAGTTGAATCGACAAGTGCAACATCTTCGCGGCGAGCTGAGCGAAAAGAACCGCCTGCTGGAACGGAAAAACCGCCTGGCCGCGCTCGGTGAGATGGCGGCGGGGATGGCGCATGAGATTCGAAATCCGCTGGGCGGCATTCAGTTGTACACGTCGCTGCTGGCGAAGGATTTGATCGATCGTCCGCCATCGCATGAGATCGTGCTCAAGATTTCGAATGGCGTGAAGCGGTTGGAATCGATCGTCAGCCAGGTGCTGCAATTTTCGCGGGACGTTCAGATCAATTCCGCGCCGTGCGACCTCGCCGAGATCGTTCGACAGGCTGTGGAGCTGGCTGCACATGACAATTGCACAGTGACCGGACCGCAATCGATGGTGGTGAACATCGATTCGTTGCTGATTGGCCAGTCGATCCTGAATCTCGCGCTGAATGCGATTGAAGCGATGAACCGCGACGGCGAACTGCGGATCGAGTTTTCCGCGCCGCCGGTTGGATCGGACGCGAAACAGTTTCACTTGATCGTGCGCGACACGGGGCCGGGGATCGAGCCGGCGGTGATCGATCGGATTTTCAATCCGTTTTTTACGACAAAGGATTCGGGGACCGGGCTGGGCCTGTCGATCGTGCATCGCGTAATCGAAGCGCACGATGGCACGATCATGGCGTCGAATTGCGATGAGGGCGGGGCGAAATTTGAAGTTCGAATCTAACGAGAGTCCTTGGGGACGGAGTTGACCTATGGCGAAAATTTTAATTGTTGACGACCAGGACATGATGCGTGATTCGCTAGCGGCCACGCTGGCGCGCGAGGGCCATGAAATCATCGCGGCAACCGACGGACCGATGGCGGTCTCTCGATTAACTCAAGGGCGATTCGATCTGCTGATCTCGGATTTGAAAATGCCAAAGATGACCGGCATCGAGCTACTGCAGGAAGCGCGCAAGCTGCGCCCGGACATGCCGGTCGTACTGATGACCGCATTCGCCAGCGTGCAGACGGCCGTGGAAGCGATGAAGCTCGGCGCGTACGACTACATCCAGAAACCGTTCGACGGCGAAGAGATCAAGCATCTGGTTGAGCGCACGCTCGAGCACAGCCGACTGAAGCTGGAAAACCAGGCCCTGCGCAGCATGGCCGAGATGAACTCGCCGCGGCCGCTGGTGGGCAACAGCGAGATCATGGGCGATGTGAAAAAGGTGATGGACCAAGTCGCCAAAAGCAATGTGACCGTGCTGATTCGCGGCGAAAGCGGAACGGGCAAGGAAGTGGTCGCCCGGGCGATCCACGCCGCCAGTGAACGGCGCGATCGGCCGATGCTGGCCGTCAATTGCGCGGCGCTGTCGGAGAGCTTGCTCGAATCGGAATTGTTTGGTCACGAGAAAGGCGCGTTCACTGGCGCCGATCGTCTTCGTCGCGGGCGATTCGAATTGGCCGACGGTGGGACCCTGCTGCTGGACGAGATCAGCGAGATCGCACCCGGCTTGCAAGCGAAATTGCTTCGCGTGTTGCAGGAGAATGCATTCGAGCGAGTCGGCAGCTCACTCACGCAGCAGGTCGATGTGCGCGTGATCGCCACGACCAACCGCGATCTGGAGACGGCCGTCGAAGAAGGAAAATTCCGTGGCGATCTGCTGTACCGATTGAATGTCGTCCCGATCGAGCTGCCGCCGTTGCGTCAGCGGGCCGAAGATATTCCGGAGCTGGTCAAACATTTCCTTCATGCGATCTCAAAACGCGAAAAATCGGTCTTCCGGCATATCGAGCCTGAAGCGATCCGGATCATGCAGCGATATCCGTGGCCGGGAAATGTGCGCGAACTTCAGAACATCGTCGAGCGCGCGTCGGTACTGGAGATGGCGGAGGGCGTGATTCGCGCCGACACGATCGAACCGTGGCTGCGCCGCAACACCGACATGGTCGGCGCGGTCGGCGGCGCGGTCGAAACGCTCGCCGGCAAACCGCTGGCGGATATCGAAAAGCAGGTGATCCTGCGCACGCTCGTCCAGTTCCGCGGCCATCGCCTGAAGACCGCCAGCGCGCTGGGCATCGGCGTGCGGACGCTCGGGATGAAGATCAAGAAGTGGAAAGAAGAAGGCGTGCCGATCGAGGCGGCGTAAGTGCATTCGCAGAACCTGCGCTCGTCGCGCACTTTTTGCCAATCGCTCGAGGGACATTCGCGACATGTCAGCACGTTTTACGATGGCATCGTTTTTGACTTAGGTACTCGCCAATGTTTATCGATCGTCTGTTAAGCGGTGGCAACGGGCCGGTGATTGAGGCGTCGGTGCGCTTTGCGGCGGCGCGGCATCGGATACTGACCGAGAACATCGCGAACGTCGATACGCCCGGATACATCCATCGCGATCTTTCGCAGGAAAAATTTCAGGTGCGGCTGTCCGAGCGCGTCGAACGGCGAAAATCATTGTCGGATGGCACGACGCGCTTCGACGACTTGGGCGGCGAGATCGAAAATGAGACCTCCGGCGTCCTGTTTCACGACGGGAATAACCGGTCGATGGAGCAGTTGATGAGCGACAGCGCTAAGAACGCGCTGTTTCACAACATGATGCTCGAGATGCTGAGAAAACAATTTGGGACGATAGAGTTGGCGTTGAAGGAACGGGTGGGATGACGAGTAAGAGTACGAGTAAGAATAACGGGTAATTGCATGTTTGATTCACTTGAGACCAGCGCCAGTGCCTTGATGGCCCAGCGCGTCCGCATGGATACGATCGCGGGAAACGTTGCGAACCTGAACACCACGCGCAATGAGAACGGCGAGCTGTCGCCATATCGTCGGCGGTTCGTGGTGTTTGCAAACGGATCCAATCCCGGGAACACGCACGCGGGCGTACATGTTCACGCGGTCGAACAGGATCGCGCGCCTTTCAGAAAAGTTTTCGATCCGGGCAACCGTGATGCGGGCCCGGATGGTTACGTCGAATATCCGAATGTCGACCTGGCCATCGAACAAGTGAACATGCTCGAAGCATCACGAGCGTACGAAGCAAACGTCACGATGATGGAAACGACGAAGGCGATGATTAACGCGACCCTGCGACTCATCGCTTAACGAGTAAACAACATGATCGACGGCATTTCAAACATCTCAAAACTCACCGGCGTGGGAAATACGCCCGGCGTGAAAGGGACCGGCGAAGCTGGAGGATCCAGCTTTTCCGATGTGCTGAAGGACAGCATCGACGAAGTGTCGAAGCTTCAGCAGGATGCCAGCCAGGCCGTTTCGGATCTGGCGACCGGGAAGACCGAAGACGTGACCGGCGTGATGAGCGCGATGGAGAAATCCGATATCGCGTTCAAAACTCTGCTCTCGATTCGTGCGAAGCTGATGGACGCGTACGAAGAGATCAAGAGCATGCCGATCTGAACGAGTTGCTAGTTGCTGGTTGCTAGTTGCTAGCGGAATTCTGCTAGCAACTAGCAACTAGCAACTCGCAACTCCATGGAGGCCAGGAGGGCCAAGCCATGGATGTATTGAAGGCACAACTTGCACGGATGCAGCAGCAGCTTTTGCAGCTCAGCGCGAGCCAGAAGATGCTGGCCATGTCGCTGGTGGCGATCATGGTGCTGACGTTGCTGTTCTGGGGCCGCTACGCGAGCACGGCGGACATGGAAGCGGTGCTGGATCAAACGCTGAAGCCGGACGAAGTCACGCGCATCACCAGCCAGATCCGCAGCCGCGGAATAGAATACCAGCTCGTTGGCGACCGCATCATGGTGCCGGCCGATCGCAAGTTCGACGTGCTGTCGGAGCTGAGTTATCTCCAGCTCCTTCCGAACGACACGAGCAACACGTACGACGAGATTCTCAAGCGCGTCAATCCCTGGTCAAGCACGGCCGACAACGACGCGACGCGTAACCAGGCAAAGTCCGTGCTGCTGTCGCAATTGATCAAGAAATTCCCGGGTGTCTGGTCGGCGGATGTGCTGATCGATCCCACCAACGAGCGTCGGCTCGGAGGCGGCGGAAAGCAGCCGGTCGCGACGATCCTGATCATTCTTGAGGATCGCACCAAAACGCGCTTCGATCGCAACCTGGTCAATGCCGCCGCCCAGGCGGTGGTGGGCGCGCAGTCAGGCCTGGCGTTGTCGAACATCAAGGTCGTGATCAACGGCGTGCCGTGTACCGTCAGCGATCGCAACAGCGGCGTCGGTGGATTTGCCAGCAGCGACGAGATTCTCTCGCAGCAGCAGGAGGCCGAGCAATTCTTTACTCAGAAGATCTCGCAACTGCTGATCTGGATTCCCGGCGCGATGGTGGCGGTCACGTGCGATGTGAACATCAAGAGCGAGCGTCGCACCGAAGAACTTTACGATCCGAAAGGTATCGCGTCGAAAGAGTCGTCGTCCGAAAGCGAAACGAATGAGCAGGCATCGCCGCCCGCACCCGGCGGCGAACCCGGTGCAATACCGAACGCGCCGCTGTCGGTCGGGGGCTCGTCCCCAAGCGGCAGCGGAGCCGCGGCCGGATCAAATCGCAATCGCGAGTCGACCAAGTTTGAAAACCATTTCAGCAAATCGCAGATCGAGTCCTCGACTCCGCCCGGAAAACCGAAAGCGTTGGCCGCCACGGTTCGACTGCCGCGCAGCTTCTTTGTCGGCGTGTACAAACGATCGAACCCGGACTCGAAATCCGAGCCCGATGAACAGGCCGTCGCGCAGCTTGTCGAGAAAGAGCTGCCGAAAATTCGCCGCGACGTGAAGAGCTGCACGTATATCACGAACGACGAGGACATCGTCGTCGATACGTATCCGGATGACCTCCCGCTGCTGAGCGCGGTGGCCACCAGTTCGCTGGCGGCATCGAAGAGCGCCGGTGGTTTCGCGGCGGCGCTGGGCGGTCACTACAAGGAGATCGGCATCGGCGTGCTGGCGCTGATCAGCCTGTTCATGGTCTCGTCGATCGTCAAGAAGGGCACGCCCGCGCCGGTGATGGCGGTGGTGAGCGCACCAACGCAGCCGGAGATGCTGATGGCCGGCGAGGACGTCGCGGGCGAAGCCATGGAAGGCAGCTCGACGCTGGACGGTATGGAACTGGATGACGACGCCGTCAAGGCGCAACAAATGGTCGAACAGGTCGCCACGATGGTAAAGGAAAATCCCGACGGCGCGGCAAACCTGGTGAAGCGATGGTTGAATAGAACATGAAGGAGAGGGCAGAGGGCAGAGCGCAGAGGGCAGGAAAGACGCGGATCGCATTTCCTGCCCTCTGTCCTCTAACCTCTGACCTCTACAATTATGGCCGACATTTCCGGTGTCCGAAAAGCCGCCATTCTACTGCTCACCCTTGAGCAGGATCAGGCGGC
>JACMJD010000673.1 GCA_014380825.1 Phycisphaerae bacterium
CTGTCCGTTTCATGAGGCACCCACAGCCAGCCCTTTTGTTCGCGAACCGGAACGCGAAATCCCGGCGGCAGATTATCCCGCGGCGCGCCGACCTTGCCGTAAACCGGCCCGGCGCGTTTGACGCCGCGTCCGGTCACGACCAGCTCGCGGCCGACTTCCGAGCCGTCTACCGACGCATCCCACATCTGCGCCCATGTCGGGAATGATCCTACGATCTTCCACAACCGCAGATCGCTGTTCGGGCCGTTGACCCAACCGGGTCCGCTGCCGACGAAGGATTGATCGATGTTGTAGGTGGTTCCGTTGTAAGTGATCTGGTTTGTTCCGCCAGGGTGCAGCGCTGTGATGAACCAGTTCGGCGCGATGGGCGTGCCGAGGAAGTTGCCGAACGTTCCCTGATATTGCCACCCGCTGTTGGCGTACTGACCGGTCGGTGCGGTGGTGTTCTCCGTCGCGGAGCGGTACAGAATCACGCCGAAGGTCGGTGACGCAATCGACAAAGCCGCGCCGAGCGCGAGTAGCGGAGCTATGGAGCCGATCGTTTTGCGAGTCATGAAAAGATCCTCATCGGGCATTCCGTGCCCCCGAACTCTACGCCCGGAATTGTACGCCTGTCAGCGCCGGTGGTTGCGTTGAATTCGGAAACTTTTGGCGGGCGTGATGTGGCGCCACCAGCGGTTTAACGGGCCTGTCTTGGCTGGTCAGTCGCCAGTGGGCACGATGCCGGCGCCTTCGACCATCAGAATGACCGTCTTGTTCGGCGCCCGTGTGCGATGCATTACACCCTTGGGCACCACAAAACCCTGCCGCGGATTCAGCGCCACGGTCCGGCCCTCGAGATCAATCAGGAATTGGCCGTCGACGCAGTAGAAGAATTCATCCAGATCATCGTGCTTGTGCCAATGATATTCGCCCTGCATCACGCCCAGGCGAACGACTGAATCGTTCACTTTGCAAAGCGTCTGGTTGTACCACTTGTCAGTACACGCTTTGATCAACGCGTCGGCGTCGACCAGTTCGAGCGGGGCGAACTTGATGTCGAGATGCGTCGTGTACGGCGTATCAGGTGTCGCGTTGGCCATCATCTCGTCTCACTCTTTTGGGTTGCCGATCTTCAACATCACCGATCCATGCGCCGATATCGTGCCGCTGAGGTTGCCGTCGGAGTCGCCATGTTTCTTGTGCTGCCAGAGATCGCGAATGGGTTGCGTGCCGGTGAGGCCGACATCGCTCCAGCTTAGCATCCACTTTCCCTCATCAATGCCACGATTGAACACCGCGACTGCGATGGTTCCATCATGCAGTGGGCGAGACCATGTTTCGATTTGGCCATCTACCTTGATCTGGCGCGCGACCTGGCCGAGCGGGTCCTGGTTCACATCCAGCACTTCGTCGTTGCAGAGCAGATCGCGCGTGAAGTCGTCGATCTTCGTGAGATCGCAGCCGATCAGCAGAGGAGCGCCGAGCATCGCCCAGAGCGTGATGTGCGTTTGCTGCTCGATCGGCTTCAATCGCGTCGGACGAATCTTCGGGCCCCAACCGACGTGACCCACGACGAGCATGTCCGGATCGTTCCAGTGCCCCGGCCCCGCGAACGGCGCGAGGCGCGATTGGCTGAAGCCGATCGAAGACATGCTGTTCCAACTGTCGGTGATGTCGCCGGTTGTTCGCCAGAGGTTCGCGCCGGTGCCGGCGCCCCATGTCCACACGTCGGACCATCCGTATTGGCAGAAGCTATAGACGATGTCACGATCGATCTTGTCGAGCGCGGCCCGCATCGTCGCGTACGGGGCCTTGTGATCTTTGCTCGTACACGAGCACCAGTCGTATTTCAGGTAGTCGATCTCCCAACTCGCCCAAGTGCGGGCGTCCTGTTCTTCATGATTAAAACTGCCCTCAAACCCGGCACACGTCTTCGGTCCCGGCGAAGAGTAGATGCCAAGCTTCAATCCCTTCGCGTGCACATAGTCGGCCAGCGCTTTCATGTCGCCGAACTTTTCGTTTGTGCGGATGTTGCCTTGTTCGTCGCGCGAGCCTTCCCAGGCGTCGTCGATGTTGATGTACGAATATCCGTGCGCGGCGAGCCCGCTGCTGACCAGGGCATCCGCGGCGGCGCGAATCTTGGCGGCGTCGACCGATGTGCCCCAGACGTTCCAGGAATTCCAACCCATCGGCGGCGTGAGCGCGAGCTTGTGATCGCCGGCGACGAGTTTCAGTTTTCGTTTTGAGTCGCCCGAGCCGTTTCGAACGTGGAGTGTGACGATCGACTCGCCCGGCGATTTCACCGAGCCAGTGATGATTCCGGTCGCGCGATCGATCGACAAACCTTCGGGCAACCCGTCGGCCGAGAATTCCAGTGGCGACTTTCCTGTCGCTGGGACCTGAAAGAGAAACGGTCGACCCGGCGTGGTTCCGACAACACGCGGGCCGTGGATTTCAGGCTTGTCGCGCGGCGCGGTGGAGGCAATCTTGGGCAAGTCGCGCGAGATCGGATCGATCACCCGCGGGCGAGCCTTCGCGCCGGGCACCAGCGTGAACTTCGCGTCGCACCAGTTCGCGTGATCCGAATCGATGCCATCGTTGGCGTCGTCCACGAGCAGCTCAACCCGGCGGACATCTTTCAAGTCAACGTGTACTGCCTTGGCCTGGTCATTCACTCCAAGCTTGCCGGAATTGAATCGCTCGGTTCCGTCGGCGATGACGCGGAACACGGCCGAGCCGTTCTTTTCCTTCTCGTCATCGACGCCCACGATCGCGTCGAACGATTCCACGCCGTGATCTAGCACCACCGTCATCGAAGCATTCGCGTGCGTGCCCACGCCGCGCTCGAACATTCGGCCGCCAACGATCAATGAATTGCCATCGACGGATTTGCGAGCTTGCACCTCTCCCCATTCCTGCGTTGCGCCGGCGAGATTCAATTCGTCCAGCCAAACGACATCCGCCGCCCGCGAGAGCGCGGCGATCGAAAGTAGGACGCAAACGAAAACACTCAACCGGTTGAACATGGCATCTCACCTCGGTTTGGTTGGGGCAGTGTAAACGATGAACGTACGAAGCTCATCGATGGCGATGCGTTCGGTCGCAAATGGAAACAGGCTCAGGGCGAATTCACTCTGTGCTTCGCGCGGAAACGCAATGAACCGAATGCGCGGCGGCACGTGATCGACAATCTGCTGCGAAGTGGGTTTCATCCCGGCGTCGAATCGATCCGGAAATCCCCACTCAAAATGGTAAAGCCTATGCTCGGCCAGCAGGGTCGAGAGATTGTTCCACGGGAAGTACGCGACACCCGGATGCTGCTCCGCGTAGCGATACGCATCTTCCTGCTGGTTGCTGTGTGGATTGGCGATGCGACTGGCCATCGCAGGCAAATACCGGCGGATGAGCGCGATGTTCGCTGCGTAGGTGATCAGCACCGCGCAGATTGCGGTGCGCAGGATCGTAACGATCGGGCGAGTCGGGTGCTGTGCGATCAACAAGCACGCGCCGACCGTGGCGGACAGTGCGATGAAGAAGTTCGTGAGCGCGAAGTTGTTCAGGAACCCGCCGACTTTTACGTAGCCGAGGATCGACGCCGGCAGCAGCGCGATCGCCAACATAGGCAGCATGATCCAGCCCGAACGGATGGCGGAATCGCGCATGGAGTTTCGCCCCAGCAATGCGACAGCAATCAATGCGATCAGTGGGACGATTGCGTCGACAAACCAATCGCGCAGTCCTGCCAGCAGGGCGAGCAGCTTGCCGTGCGAATCGTTGCGCCATGGATGAAGTCGCGGGATCGTCACCATGTGAAAGTACATGCTCGACCAACCGAACGACGCGATCAGGATCGCGGAGATTGTCGCGAAAGTGATCAGAAGGATGAGTAGATATCGCAGCGCCGCACGACGGCCATCGTTCATCGCCAGGTAAATCGGCGCAACGATCAGAGCCGGCAGCATGGTTTGTTTCGACCATACCGAAAGCGAAATCATTATCGCCGCGACCACAAGTTGCCAGGCCTTTCGCCGGCCGATCAGAATCGCGCACGAAGCGGT
Source organism: Phycisphaerae bacterium (assembly GCA_014380825.1). The sequence continues at coordinate 4,041 of JACMJD010000673.1, forward strand.
CGCGAATGCCAGCGCGGGGCTATCTGGAGTGATCATGAAGACTGCCCGGCGCGTGCTTTCAAATTGCAGGCAGAAGACGACGAAGACCGCCGCCGACAAAACCGCGAACGGCCAGGATGCCGACGAGATCGCACGGGCGGCACGGAGGTGAAACCAACACGCGGCCGCCAGCACGAGCAGGGCGTTGATCGCGACGCCGGCGACGATCACGTTCGTCGGTCGCGAGAATAAAGCCGCAGGCAGAAACAGCAGTGCCGACACGGGGCCGTAAATCCAACCGGTCATCACGCCGGTGTCCGGGTCCTGATACAGATGTGCCTCGTCCGGTCGCTCGGCCCGCACCATCGCGACGACCGGTGCGATTTTGCCGGCGTTCCAGTCGTACAGCGGCGACGCAGCGATCGTGTACGTCATCGACCAGAGGATGACGCCGATCGCCAGCGGCGCCATGGCGATCAGCGCGAGCTGGGCACGATTCCCACGACTTTGCATGAAGATGTACGCGCCCAGCGCCGCGGGCACGATCACGAACAGGAACAGAAGCGTCGAAAAGTTCACGTGACGTGAGACGATAACCGCGCGTACGGCGTTTTCGAATCGCCCGTTACAATCGC
>JACMJD010000062.1 GCA_014380825.1 Phycisphaerae bacterium
ATCCGCAGACGATCGACGTCGTGCGAACGCGTGCGCGATCGATGGGGATCAAACTCGTCGTCGTGCCCAACGCGGAACTCACAACTCACAGCTCACAACTCACAAATGACGTGTGCGGCGTGCTCGTCCAATATCCGACAACGGATGGACGAATCGTTGACTATTCCACTCTGGTGAAAGCCGCGCACGATGCGGGCGCTCACGTCGTGTATGGGACCGATCTGCTCGCGCTCACACTCATCAAATCGCCCGGCGAATTCGGCGCCGACATCGCCGTCGGATCATCGCAACGCTTCGGCGTGCCCATGGGCTTCGGCGGCCCGCACGCGGCGTTCATGAGCACCAAAACCGAATACGCCCGCAAAATGCCGGGCCGGATCATCGGCGTGTCGAAAGACGCGCACGGCAACCACGCATATCGGCTGACACTACAAACGCGCGAACAACACATCCGTCGCGAAAAGGCGACGAGCAACATCTGCACGGCCCAAGTTCTGCTGGCGGTGATCGCCGGGATGTATGCGTGTTATCACGGACCGCAGGGGTTGAAGCGGATTGCGCAGCGAGTGCATGGCATGGCCAAGATCTTGTCGGAAGGTCTCCGGCAACTCGGTCATCCTACCGATGACTATGCCAAACCATTTTTCGACACTCTGCTCATTCACGTGAACGGTGGAAGCACTACCTTCATCAAACGCGCCGCGAAGTTGGGATACAACATTCGCGAAGTTAGTGATTGTCAGGTGGCTATTTCGTGCGATGAGACAACAACCCGTGATGATGTTGAGACGTTGTGGAAGGCCTTCGCTGATTCCTCAGGCACAACACCGCCATTCGACGAAATCGCGGCCTCGCTGGAATCGAACACGCCGCAGCAATTTGCGCGCGCCAGCTCATACCTCACCCATCCGGTCTTCAACACCCACCACAGCGAAACCGAGATGCTTCGCTACATCTTCAAGCTGATGGGCCGCGATCTGTCGCTCGCTCAATCGATGATCCCGCTAGGTTCATGCACGATGAAATTGAACGCGACCAGCGAGATGATTCCCGTCACCTGGCCGGAGTTCGGCGCGCTGCATCCGTTTGCGCCGAAGGATCAGACCAAGGGTTATCAGATACTGTTCAAGCAGCTTGAGAAATGGCTCGCCGAGATCACGGGCTTCAAAGCGGTTTCCCTTCAGCCGAATGCGGGCTCACAAGGTGAATATGCCGGGCTGATGGTCATCCGCGCGTATCACGAATCGCGCGGCCAAGGTCATCGCACTATTTGTTTGATCCCGGAAAGCGCGCACGGCACGAACCCGGCCAGCGCGGTGATCGCGGGATTCACGGTTGTTCCAGTCAAGACGGCGAGCGATGGGTCGATCGATGTCGAAGATTTGAAGGCCAAGGCCGAGCAGCACAAGGACAACCTCGCCGCGCTAATGATCACGTACCCGTCAACGCGGGGCGTGTTCGAAGAGACCGTTAAAGACATCTGCAAAATCATCCATGCCGCCGGCGGACAGGTGTACATGGACGGCGCGAACATGAACGCGCAAGTCGGCCTGTGCCGGCCTGGCGATATCGGCGCGGACGTGTGTCATCTCAATCTTCACAAGACCTTCTGCATCCCGCACGGCGGCGGCGGTCCTGGAATGGGACCGATCGGCGTGGCGAAGCAACTGGTTCCGTTCCTGCCGAGCAATCCGGTCATCGCGCCGGACAACGCCGGCGAGAAATCCGTCGGCGCGATCAGCGCGGCGCCTTACGGCAGCCCCTCGATCCTCACGATCTCCTGGGTCTACATCGCGCTCATGGGCGGCGCGGGGCTGACGCGCGCATCGGAAGTCGCGATCCTCGGCGCCAATTACATGGCCAAGCGATTGGAAGGTCATTATCCGGTGATGTATCGCGGCAAGTCTGGTCGCGTCGCGCACGAATTCGTGATCGACTGCCGCCAGTTCGAGCAATCGGCCGGCATCAAAGTGGAAGACATCGCCAAGCGCCTGATGGATTACGGCTTTCACGCTCCGACCATGAGCTGGCCGGTGCCGGGCACATTGATGCTCGAGCCGACCGAATCGGAACCCAAGGCCGAGCTGGATCGATACTGCGATGCGCTGATCCGTATCCGCGAAGAAATTCGCGGGATCGAATCCGGCAAGGATGATCGCGCCGACAACGCGCTCAAACATTCGCCGCACACGATCGCCGCCGTCAGCGCGAACGATTGGCCGCACAAATACGCCCGCGAGCATGCGGCCTTCCCCGCGCCGTGGCTGAAAGACGCAAAGTTCTGGCCCGCCGTCGGACGCGTCGACAATCCGTATGGTGATCGAAATCTGATGTGTACGTGTCCGCCGGTGGACAGTTATTAAAGTTAGAACACGCGGTCGGCGTCGTCCTTGATTTGTGTGCTTGTAACTTTCCCGGCGATTGCGGCTATGATTATCGCGTTCAACCGGCAACTCATCTCTCTCAATGGAGGCCCGCCATGATTCGAAAAAGTATTCTGACGACGCTGTCGAGCGCCGCGGTTGTCTTCGCCGTCGCCATGTTTACGTTTGCAGCGCCGCCCAAGGGTGGAGCGGCCGCGGGTTCAGGTGGCGGTGAGAAGAAAGCCGATACGATGTCGCTGGTCGGCAAGCCCGCGCCGGCGTTTGACGCGGAAACGCTCGACGGCAAGAAAGTTTCGCTCGCCGGCGAAAAGGGCAACGTTGTCCTGATGGATTTCTGGGCGACCTGGTGCCCGCCGTGCAAGGCGTCGCTACCGCACATCCAGGAGCTGGCGAACGACAAGGAGCTCGCCGCCAAGGGCTTCAAAGTCTGGGCGGTCGAAACGAATTGGAAGGGCGAGACCAAGGAAAAAGGTTCCGCCTTCGTAAAGGAAAACAACTACACTTTCACCGTTCCGTTCGACAAGGACAACGTGGCCAACAAGGGCTTCCTGGCCCGCGCGATCCCGACAACGGTGCTGGTCGGGCGCGATGGCACGATCAAGAAAGTCTGGGTGGGTTACGATCCGGATGGTGCCGACGCGATGAAGAAGTTGATCAACGACGCGCTGAGCGAACCCGCGCCGACGAAGCCTGCATAATCACCGCACGATCAAAGACTTTATTCTCGAAGCCCGCGCGATTATTCGCGCGGGCTTTTTCATTTTCTCGTAGCACGGGTTGGCAAACGCGTGCTACATGGAGACCGCCGAGCCCGTGCGCGAGCTCTCACGCGCCGCATCGAGCACCCGCATCGTGGGCAAGACCGACTCGATCGTTACCGCCGGCTCGGATTCACCGCGACACGCGGCGGCAAATCGTTCCCAGATTTGCGTTTCGCTCAAACCCGGTTGCGCGTGGGCGATCAAGTGTTCATCTCCAGATGGCTCGGGCGTGAAATTCAGCTTGGCCCATTGAGTCTTATCGAAGCTCAGGCTGAACGGACTCTCCGCCGAACCGCGCTCGCCGTCGATGTGCCAGCGCGGCAATGGCCGCGTTGTGGTCGTGTTGATTTCAACCAATCCGATCGCGCCCCCATTTGCACCGCCGTCGAAGTTGATGCACACACGCGCGAAGTCATCACAATTCGGATCGCTCGACCAAACATTGGCCAGCAGTTGCGCGAAAACCGTTTTCGGCGTGGCGGGCTGCATCAGCAACAGCATTTGATCGACCAAATGCGATCCCCAATCGTAAAGCCCCCCGCCGCCGAAAGCGGATTCGTTTCGCCAATTGGGCCGCCACTCTTTCGCCGCCCGCCCGACGCAACTGGCCCATTGACCGAGCCGCGATTCGACGTTGAACACTCGACCAAACGTGCCGGCTTCGATCGCGGATTTCACCGTGAGAAAATCGATGTCCCACCGACGGTTCTGAAACACCGACAGCGTTCGGCCCGCGCTGCGACTCAGGGCGGCCAGTTGTTCAGCTTCAGGATAGGTCAGCGCAACCGGCTTCTCCACCATCACGTGCTTGCGGGCCGCAAGCGCTTTGGACGCATCATTGGAGTGCATCGACGTGGTTGTGGACACAAGCACGGCATCGATCGATGAATCGCCAAGAATCGCGTCGATCGTGTCGACGGCTCGCAGCTCCCGCGATTTCGCCAACTCGCGTCGCTCGGGCGTGCAATCGAAAACCGCTGCACCGTGGATGTCCTTCGCGCGCGACAACCACTCGGCGTGCTTCGCGCCAATGCGGCCGAATCCGATGATTCCAACACGAATGTCCACCGTCAGTGATCTTACCCGATCATCGGCCGCACGAGCGGCACCGCGACGGCGCCGGCGAGTATCAGCAACATCGCGCCGGCAACCACAAACTCGTGACATCTGTCCACCGAGAGCCGTCGCAGCCAGAACATGCCGAGTTGAGGTAAAGCGCTCCCTTGATCGTCCAACCCCAGCCGATCACGGTGAGCACGGTTTGCCAGCCGCCCCAGTGGTTGTGAAATGCAACGATGACTAAGCCCAGCGGCAGGTGCAGAAGTGCGACGATGAATACGCCCGGGTCACCCCTGGCGCGCAACATCTGAAAGAACTCGACCCACGCGCGCGGCCGTAGGATGTGTGACAGCGCGACGACCACCATTGCAATGACGACGGCGATTTCGATTTGCGTCTTCATGGCGATCACTCGCTTTGCGGACGTTGCGGCGCGCTCGTCAGCAGTTCATCGAGCTCGCGCACGTTTTCTTCGTTCAGATGGTGCTCGATCCACTCCGCGGCATCATGCACGTGATCGGGGGGAAGCCCGACCTTCTGCTCAAGGAAGTTCTCCCACAACACGTGCGCGCGGGCCAAGCGATTTGCGACCGCAGTCCCGCGATGCGTCAGCGCCAGCGCCCGATCGGGTCGTCGCTCGACCCAGCCGCTGCTGATCCCGCGGTTAACCGCCTGGGTGAAGAGTTTGTCGCTGATACGCAATTCGTGGCGCAGTCGCTGCTCAGGCACGATCGGATTGTCCGACTGGCCGTCGCTGATCTCGCGCATGGTTTTGATGAGGTTCTCCGAGACGATCATGCGATCGAGCCGTCGTCGAACCAACGCCTGCACAAGCACGCCTTGCTTCGGCGCGAATAGCCAGCTCAGCATGAAGATTGAAAAGCCCGCCACGGTGATCGCGCCGCTGGCTGACGTGTTGAGGACCGCTTCGTGACTCAGCCAATAACCCACGAGAGTTGCGACGATCCCGTGTGCCGCGGCGAAGATCAGCATGCGCGGCATGCGATCGGTCCACAGCCGCGCGGTGGCGCCGGGCATGATCAACAATGCCACCGCAAGAATCGCCCCCACCGCTTCGAAGCTGGCCACCACGGTGAGCGACAACGCCGCCATTAGAATGTAGTGAATCGCTCGGGCCGGAATGCCCAGACTCTGCGCCAACTCCGGATCAAACGTGCTCACCAGCAGCGGCCGATAGAACACCACCATCGCGACGACGATGGCCGCAAGGATCCAGGCCATCGGGATCATCCCGCCGCGATTGATCACGAAGTGTTCGATGTTGCCGTATAGCACACAACCGGGATCAAGATCCGCCTGGCCGGCGTAGAGATTGATCATCACCACCCCAATCGCGAACAGCGTGGTGAAGATGATGCCCAGCGACGCATCTTCCTTCACGCGGCTGTTGCTGTGCACCGTCTCAACCAACAGCGCGGCCAGCATGCCAAACGCAGTCGCGCCGATCAGAATCCATGGCGAGTGAAGCGATCCGCCGATTAAAAATCCGAGCACGATGCCCGGCAGCACCGAATGCGAGAGCGCGTCGCCGAGTAACGATGTGCCGCGCACGACCAGAAACGATCCGATCAATCCCAGCGCCACCGAAACCAAAATCCCCTGCACGACGATCGGCCAGTACGTCTCCAGACCATACGTCCACCCGGGCGACGGCGAACCGCTCCACCAGATCCAGGGGTTGAGAATGGCGTGGATAAGTGCATTCATAGCGAACTCGTCGGTATCGCTCTTCCATGCGGGTCGGCCTTTGGGTGATCCAGCATCTGTTCCAGCCGCGCCAGCACGTCTTTCGGCAACACGTGTTCGATGTATTCCGCGTCGGCATGCACGTGATCGCTGGCGAGGTGTGCCTCC
>JACMJD010000674.1 GCA_014380825.1 Phycisphaerae bacterium
CCGGCCATGCATTTGACTTGCGGATCGCACGCACTTTTCTTCGTCAGCGCGATATGGGATATGGCGCCGTCGCGTCCAACGCTACTGCTGGCTGGCGCGGCGCTGGCGTTTTATATCGCGTCGCGGCTCGGGGCGGCGGTGCTGGATCGTCGCGGCAACAATCCCGCCGGCGCCGCGGCGGCACACTGGCTGCCCATGGCGGCGGTCACGCTGACTGTTCTCAAGCAATATCCGCACGCGGCCGTCAGCATCATTTTCGCCAGCAGCGTCGCCTGTCTGACGCTGGTTCCGGGTGTCACGCTGTTGACCGCGCAACCGCCGGCGCCGGGCGAGCCGTTGCCGGTTGAACCGCTGGATGTGAACGATCGCCGGGCGAGGTCGATGGTGCTGCCGGCCGCGCTGCTTACGCTGCTCGCGGGGTTTCGGGGATTTTTCACGTTGTTCCACGCGCTGCTGTTCATCCTGCAAGGGGTGGCCGTTTTGTTCGCGTGGACTTCGGCGCCGGATGAATCGGCTTCCGTCAGGGTCGGCGGCGGCAATCGCTTCAGCCCGATCCTTGCCGTTTTACAGATCGGGTCCTGGATTCTGCTCACGCTCGCCGGGGCCTATATCGCCACCAGCGGCATTCAAGACATCTCCTCGCGCGTGCCGCACCTGACCACCGGCGTGATCGGCGTGCTGATGATCGCACCGGCCCTGGTGCTGCCGATGATCGGATCCGCGCTCTCCATGACGCAGCGCGGCCGCGGCGGGGCGGTCATTTCGACCAGTGTCGATTGCGTCCTGCTGAACCTGTGCGTTCTCCTGCCGATCACGATCATCGCGTGGCAGGTGATGTCGAACTGGACCGGATTCGGAAGCATGATGCGTGGCCGACTGTTCGACGCCCCGGCCACGCCGCTGCCATATCCGATGGCGGCGTGGCGCATCGACGCGGTGATGCTGATCATCTTCGGCGCCGCGCTGCTGCTGGTCTCAACCAAGCGCTGGGTGCCCGGCCGCGCCGAGGGCGTGATCGGTGTGCTCGCGTTTGCGCTATACATGATGGCAAACGCGAAGCTCGCGACAAAGTGACCGCGCGGAAAGTTTTCATGTGTCCGATTAAGATGCCGCCCATGGGAAATGAGATCGAGAAAAAGCCCTTCGAAACTGAAACGCGCGACCTGATGGACGGCGCGGCGCGATGGGAAATCAAAGTCCACGATCACGGCCTGGTCGCGCTGATCGATGTCATGCCGCGCTTGGCGCCGGTCGGAAAAACCGCGGACTACGCCATCGTCCAAGCCGCCCGCGTCAGTTATGGCGAGGGCACGAAGCAAGTGAACGAAGATCGCGGCCTGATTCGATATCTGGCGCGCCATCGGCATACAACTCCGTTCGAGATGGTGGAATTCAAATTCCATCACGTGATGCCGATCTTCGTCGCAAGACAGTGGATCCGTCACCGCACGGCCAACGTGAACGAATACAGCGCGCGATATTCGGTTGTGCGCGATCGGTTCTATCACCCGACGATCGAGAACGTCCGCAAACAAAGCACCACCAATCGCCAGGGCGGCGAAGAATCCATCGACGAGATGACCGCCAAGGATTTCATCCAATATCTCGATGATTCCGAGAAGCTATACACGCGCTACGAGGCGCTGTTGGAAAAAGGCGTCTCGCGCGAGCTGGCCCGCATCGCGCTGCCGGTGAGCGTTTACACCGAGTGGTATTGGAAGATCGATCTGCACAACCTGCTGCACTTCCTGTCGCTGCGCATGGACGCGCACGCGCAGCAGGAAATCCGTGATTACGCGACCGCGATGTTCGACCTCGTCCGCCCGATCGCGCCCATCGCCTGCGAGGCGTTCATCGACTACAACGTGGAGTCGATGCGGCTTTCGCGATTGGAAATCGAAGCGATCAAATCCGGCAAACCGCTGCCGACGGAAAACAAACGAGAGAACGCGGAATGGGAAGAAAAGAAGCGAAAGCTGGGGTTGAGCTAATTTTGCGGCGGGTCGTTCTGCACAGCTTTTGCGAGCTTTCTAAATTCAGCTCGCATCGATTTCTCGAGCTTTGACGTAAACGCACCGGTGAGTTTGTTTGCGCGGATCAACCCGACGACTTCCGCGATATCTTGAGAGCGCGCCAGGTTGTTCGACCCACTGCGCAGCTTCATGTTTATCAAGTCGGCGAGGCTCACGGTCGTCACTTCATCGATCTGCATTCGATCGATCGGAACCGGTTGAACGATCTTCTCATCGACCAACTGAACCGGCACTTTCCCCCAGCGAAACTCGCGGTTTGCACTGTTATATTTCAAGCCTGCACGCTTCATCGCATTTGACGCCGCCTCCAGCGGGCCTCCGACGAAGACATCGACGTCGGTCGTCGTTCGCTCATAGCCGTGCAAAAACACTGCGATTCCACAAATGATCGCGCCGTTGATCTTCGCGTCGCGCAGGATCGCCGACACGCGCCGGGCGGTGGCGAGCACTTCGCCTCGGTGTTCCAGCATGAGAATGGCCTGGGTTTGCAGGGACATGGATCATCTGATTGTATCATCGGGATCGATCGGCGCACGACTTGATCCAGCAATCCAGCATGCGATGATCCGCTCCGCATGAAATCAGCCAACAATCACGATCCGCGGATTAGCCAATCTCCCGATGGGCGAGACAGTTGGCGCGTGTTCCGCATCATGTCCGAGTTTGTCGAAGGCTTCGAAGTGATGGCCCCGGTGGGGCGGGCGGTTTCGATCTTCGGGTCGGCACGCACGAAGCCGGACGACAAGTATTACAAGGCTGCTGAAGAGACCGGCCGACTGCTCGAGAAGAAGAATTTCGCCGTCATCACCGGCGGCGGGCCGGGCATCATGGAGGCGGCCAACAAGGGCGCTTTTGAAGCGGGGGGCGTGAGCATTGGGATGAACATCACGCTCCCGCAGGAACAGGAAGCAAACAAATATCAGAACATCTCGCTCGACTTCCATTATTTCTACGCACGCAAAGTGATGTTCGTGAAATACGCCTCGGCGTTCGTTTGTTTCCCCGGCGGATTCGGAACGCTCGATGAATTTTTCGAGACGATCACGCTCGTGCAGACGCTGAAGGTAGAAGCGTTCCCGATCATCCTCTACGGCAAAGAATTCTGGGGCGGCCTGCACAAGTGGATGAAAGAGCAGTTGCTGTCGAAGTACATCGATGCCGAAGACCTCGACATCTTCCGGATCGTCGACACGCCAAAAGACGTGGTGAAACAGGTCGTGCAGGGCATGAAGAAACACTGGTGGGCGCCGATCGACGAATCGCCGGAGAAAACCTCGGCGCCGATCACACCGATCATCATCGCCGGCGGACCTGTGACCGGATCGAAAACAGAAGATACCGGCGAAGGCACGCGTTACGGCCGACGTGCGAAGCGCAGTACGAAGAAGGTCGCCGCGCAATCAAGGAAGCCGCAGCAGTAGTTCTTGCTCCCTCGCCCCGTACTCGGGGTGAGGGGCCTTGGCGAGCAAAGCCGTATTTCAGAATCAGCGAGAGGAAAAGACCCCTCACCCCTGCCCTCTCCCCGAGTACGGGGCGAGGAGTAAGGAAAACTGGAGCCGAGGGGGCTCGAACCCCTAACCCCCGCATTGCAAACGCGGTGCTCTCCCAATTGAGCTACGGCCCCGAAACTGACAACTCGGAGTATACGAACACCGACTGGCTCGGACAATCGCCTGGCCGTACAACGGGGGGCGATGAAAATCCTGCAAGAGTTGTGCTCGATCCCGACGGCCCCGTTTGTCGAGTCGCGCGTGTACGGCTACGTGGAGGCGTTTGCGCGGGCGCGGCGAAAGCTCAAGCTTTCGCGCGATCGATTCGGCAACCGTCTGCTGGTGCTGCCGGGACAGAAGAAATCGCCACGCATCGTATTCGTCGCCCACACCGATCATCCCGGCTTCGTCGCCCGGCGCATGATCGACAAACAAACACTCGAAGCCGACTTCCGTGGCGGCGTGCTGCGAGAGTATGTGGACGGCTCGCGCGTCAAGTTCTTTGACGGTTATCGCGAAATCGGCGGCGTCGTGATCGGCACGTCGTCCGACAGAGAGCGAGCGAATTTTCCCGCCCGCGCGACCATTCGCGTGAAGAGCGCGGTCTCGAAAAACTCGCCCGGCATGTTCGATCAAGGCATCGGCCGATTCAAAGGTGGCCGGTTTCTCAGCCGGGTGTGCGATGATCTCGCCGGCGCGGCGGCGGCGCTGACGATGCTCGATCAACTGCATCGCAAATCATCGAAGCCGCGCGCGACGGTCGCCGTGTTGCTGACGCGCGCGGAGGAGGACGGTTTCATCGGCGCGTTGGCAGCGGCGATCGAACCAAAGCTGCTTCGCCGCGATGATCTGATGCTGTCGATCGAATGTTCCGCCGCCCAACCGTACGCCCCGCAGGGCAAGGGCGTGATCATCCGCGTGGGCGATCGCATCAGCGTGTTTGACTCGTCCCTGACCTTTTTCCTTTCGCAACAAGCGGAAGCGCTTGCCAAACGCGCCAAGAGTTTCAAGTTTCAGCGATCCTTAATGCCCGGCGGGGCGTGTGAGGGCACCGTGTTCGATGCCTACGGATTTCGAACAGCGGCCATGTGCGTGCCGCTGGGAAACTATCACAATATGGATCGCGAGAAGAAAAAGATCGGGCCGGAGTTCATCGATGTGAACGACTGGCAGAACATGGTGAAGCTATTCGTCGCCGTCGCGGCGAATGCGCATCAGTTTGATCCGAAGATGCGCCCGCTTTGCACGCGACTCGAAAAGCGTTTTCGTCGTCTGCGTCCGCTACTACTCGATCACGCGGGATCGTAGCCGCCGGTGCTGAAAGGGTGACAGCGGGCGATGCGCTTGATGGCGCGCCATGATCCCTTCATCGCGCCGTACTTATCGACGGCGTCGATCGCATACTGACTGCAAGTTGGCTGAAATCTGCACTGGCCGCCAAGAAGTTTGCCGAGGGTGACGCGGTAGAGCAGGACGAGATGGATGAGCAGCCAGCGCATTGGCGTTAGTCCGGCTTTGGTTGTTCGCGTTTTAGCCAAGTGGTGTGAAGCTTGACCATGATCGAGCTGAGCAGGCGTTGGTAGTCGGCCAGCAGGAGCGGCTCGTGCGGGCGGACGACGATGATCAGGTCGTACCCGCGCGGGAAATCGTGTTGCAGAAGTCGGAACGCTTCGCGCAGGCGACGCTTGATCAGGTTCCGTCGCGGCGCGTTGCCGACGCGACGGGAGACGCTTAAGCCGAGGCGCGCATGCGCGAGATCGTTCGGGCGAGCGAAGATTCGCAGCGGGCCGCGCGATTCGTGGACGCCGGCGTCGTAGGTTGCTTTGAAGTTCAGCTTGCCGGTGAGCCGGTGCGAGCGGGGGAAGGTGAGACGGGGGATGGGCATTTGCGTGCTATCGGAATTCGCGGAGAGCCCGCCAGGCGCGAGTACGCTCTGGGACTGGCGTGAGCAGCAGGGTTGACGCATTCGACCTTGGACGCGACGTGCAACGCTCAACGCGCAGTCTGCGCGATCGATCGGTGCTAATGAATCCCGCTCGCTGCTAACCATCGTTCGGCATCGAGCGCGGCTTTGCAGCCCATGCCGGCGGCGGTGATCGCTTGTTTGTAGATCGGATCGGCGACGTCGCCGGCGGCGAAGACACCTTCGACGCTCGTCGTCGTGCGATACGTGTCTCTCAAGATGATGAACCCTTTCGGGTCCAACTCCAGTTGTCCGTTCAGGAATTTCGTGTTCGGCGTATGACCGATCGCGACGAACAGCCCCGGCGCGTCGACCGAACGTGTCTCGCCGGTCTGCACGTTCTTGATCTTCACGCCCGTCATGCCTTTTTCGCTATCACCCAGGACTTCTTCGACGACCGAAAACCACAGCGGCTTCACCTTCGGGTTCGACAGGATGCGGTCGGCCATCACTTTGCTGGCGCGCAGTTGATCGCGGCGATGCACGAGATAAACGGTGCTGGCGAACTTGGTGAGATACCCGCCTTCTTCCGCGGCTGAATCTCCACCGCCGACGACGATCAGCGGCTGATTGCGGAAGCGCGGCAGCGCGCCATCGCACACAGCGCATGCGCTCACACCGTGATTCTTGAATCGCTCTTCGGATTCCAGGCCGAGATAATTCGCACTCGCGCCGGTCGAGATAATTACCGAATGCGCCTCGACGGTCTTCCCCGCGCTATCGGTCATCGAGAACGGCCGTTTTTTCAGATCGATACTGACGATGTCTTCGGTCACCACGCGCGTGCCGAACCGGATCGACTGTTCGCGCATTCGCACCATCAGCTCCGGGCCGGAAACGCTTTCGGGAAATCCGGGGAAGTTCTCGACTTCAGTGGTGAGATTGAGCTGTCCCAGCGGCAACGTGCCGCGAAGCCGATTTTCTTCGGATATCGCGCCTTCATAAAGGACCGGATCGAGATTTGCGCGGGCCGCATAAATCGCCGCCGTCCAACCTGCCGGGCCTGAGCCGATGATCACGAGCTTTTCTGGCATATGCTGATTGTAGGGGAGGATTTGATTTTGATCACGTGGCCAAAACGGCGTCGCGAAGGGCGTTAACGTCCGTCGCCCCATCCATCCACGTCACGTTGGGAAATCGCCTGAACCACTTCATCTGCCGCCGGGCGAGCTGTCTCGTGGCAATCTTGATCTGTTCGATTGCGTCGTCTAATGAAATTCGTGCCGCCAGATGATCGAGCAGTTCTGCGTACCCCGTTGCTTCAGACGCGGTCTTCGAGAGCGTGCCATACTTCGCGACCAGGCCGCGGGTTTCATCCACCCAACCAGCTGCGATCATCTGCTTTACGCGGGCGTTGATGCGCCGGTTCAGCGCGTCGCGTTCCCACGTCAGGCCGATCCAGCGGGCGTCGAACTTCGGCTGCTGCGATTTCCAATGCGTTTGAAACGACGAGATCGGCTGCCCGGTGAGCTCGAACACTTCCAGCGCGCGAATCAATCGCCGGCGATCGTTCAGATGTATTCGCTCGGCGGCGGCGGGGTCGACCGATTGCAGGCGGGCAAGCAGCTCGGCCGTCTCTTCGGTTGACAGTCGCGCGCGGATCGCTTCATCCGCGCCGGGCCCCTCGAAGATTCCTTCGAACAGCGACTTGAAATACAGCGGCGTGCCGCCCGTGACGATCAGCGGAATCTGTCGAGCCTGCGCATCGCGAATCACCGCCTCGGCCAATTCGACGAACGTCGCGACGGTGAATGTTTCGTTGGGATCGATCATGTCGATCAGGTGATGCGGAACGCGGGCGCGCTCCGCATTGCTCGGCTTTGCCGTGCCGATGTTCATGCCGCGGTAGACCTGCATGGAATCAACGGACAGGATTTCTGCGCCGGGCATCGAGCGCGCCAACTCAATCGCCAGCGCAGATTTTCCCGACGCGGTGGGCCCGATGATTACCAGGATTTGCGGCGACGAATCTGCAACTGCCATCTCGATCAATCCTGGTTTCTTCGGCTTCCTCTCCCGCAACGCTCGGTGAGGCGACAATGCGAGTTTCACTTCACGCGGAAGTCGTAAATCACAAACTTCGCCGACAGCGGGGCGAGCAATTCTTGCACCGCTTTTTTGTGGATCGGATGCTCATCGTACTCGCGCAGCGCCTGCTCACTGGCGAAGGTGATCACGACCGCGACGTCAAACCCGGATTCGACGCCTGGCCGGGTCGACGGCAGCACCTGGCCGGCGCTCACGCGCAGCACGCCGGGGATTTGCGTGAACGTCTTGCTGCGCTCGATCAGTTGCTGTCGCTGTGATTCGTTGCCCGGCTGTTTCAGCCAGACGACGACGATGTGCTCAATCTGGCCGTCGCGCGATGGGCGCATCGAAGCGCAACCGTCCACCACCATCAGGATAACGATCAGCGATCCGATACCAGTTCTTCGTCCAATGTTTTGCATCGGTCCTTCCCTTTCAGATTCGCCTGGACGATCCTCGCATTTCGCTGAAGCTGCGGCAGTTTCACGCGTTTCATCGCGCTGCCGCGCAGCGAGGAGCGATAATCTTCCTGCGACCACTCCTGCACGCGTCGCAAATCGATCGTGCCGGTTGCGAAGCGCGGTTGAAGCGATGCGTCCATCGCAATCGGCGCTTTACTGTTCCACGGGCAGACGTCCTGGCAGATATCGCAGCCGTACAACCATTCGCCGATCGCGGGATGAAATTCTGTTGGGATGTCGTCGCGATGTTCGATCGTCAGATACGAAATGCACCGCCGTGCGTCGAGTTTGTACGGCTCGGTGATCGCTCCGGTGGGACACGCGTCGATGCACCGGCGACACGTGCCGCAGCGGTCGATCGCGGGTTGGTCGATCGGCAATTCGAGCGTCGTGATCACTTCGCCCAGCAGCAGCCACGAGCCGATCTGTTCGTTGATCAAACAGGTGTTCTTGCCGATCCACCCGACGCCCGCGCGGGCGGCCAATTCCTTTTCCATGACCGGCGCGGTGTCGACCGAGCAGCGCGTCTGCGCGCCCGGCGCCCGTGTTTTAACCCAGTCGGCAAGCTCGTGAAGTTTCGACTTGATCGTTTCGTGATAGTCGTCGCCCAGCGCGTATCGAGCGATTCGGCCGTGATGCTGGCGATCGTCTTCGACAATTGGCTCCAGCTCGACGTGATAATTTATCGCCACGCAGATAACACTTCTCGCGCCAGTCACGTACGCGCTCGGATCCGTTCGCTCGGCAAAACGGTTGTGCAGATATTGCATGGAGCCGGCCTGCCCGTCGTCCAGCCAGTCGCGCAAGTAGTCTCGATACATCGACGGCGTGGCCGGCGCGATGCCGACGAGATCGAAACCGATCTGTCGGGCGCGCTGACGAATCTGAGCGGTCAGTTCGTGTGCGTCGAGTTGTTGGACGGAACATTCGGGCATTGGATCTTCGTTGGTGTAAGTATAACAGTTTGCCGCTCGCGGCGTCGCAGATCAGGAAGTATGGATCGCCGCATTTGCGACGCCGCAAGCGGCGGGACGCGCAGAGTGACAACGCTAAGCATTCGAATTATC
>JACMJD010000675.1 GCA_014380825.1 Phycisphaerae bacterium
AATCTCGATCCGAATCATCGGGTCGAATGGATACGCGTGCTGCACCTGCTGGGCGGCATGCTCTTCGCGCTGGCCGGAATGCTCTGGCTGTGCGAGCTTCCGATCCGGCGAGTCTCGTTCGTCACTGGAATGTTGCTGGTCACGCTGCATCCGGTGTTGCCGCAATGTCTCGCGTCAATCGACGGCATCGACACGCTCGCCAGCAGTTCACTGCTGTGGCTCGGCGCGTGGTTTCTGTATCGATTCCGTGGCCGACCGATTCCGTCGCTGGTTCTCTCGCTGATCTGCTTCTTCGTCGGTGTCGGCTTCAAGGAAAATCTCTTCGCGCTCGCGCCGCTGAGCCTCCTGATCGTCCTGTTCTTCTGGCCACGCGCACGCATGAAGCGAGATCTCGCGGTCGTCGCGCTCGCGTACTTGGCTGCGGGCGTCTCGATGATCCTCATCCGCCGGCTGGTGATTCGAACCGGCCTCGAGTCCGGTTACGCGATGATCCGCTTCGGTCCGCTGGCGATCCTGAAAAACGCCGCAACGTTCGCCACGGGTTTGTTGTTCTTCGGCAATTCGATCTGGGTGTTCGTGCATCAGAGCCCCGCCGTGCTCGCGCTGGTCGGCGCGTGTTGCTTGATCGCGCTGTTGCTGATCGTGGGCGGACTGTGGTTGCGAATCCGTGCTGCCGATTCACGGGAAACGAAACGCTGGATCCTGTTCTTCCTGATCGGCATCGTCGCCGCATCGTTTCCGACGATTCTGCTGTACCACGTTTCGGAGATGTACGTCCCGCCGATGCTGATCCCCTTCGCGATGTTGTTCGTTCTCGCGATCGACGGCTGGCTCCGCCGCGCGTCGCAACCGGTGAAAGCCGTCGTGTTCTTCCTCTGCGGCGTCGCGCTCGCGTCGTCCATCCTCACGATCCGCGACAAAGTCGCCGGCTTGGTTCGCGTGGGCGAGCGCGCGGACGTGCAGTTCAAGGCGATGCTCGCGCACATTCCCGCCGGCACGAAAGACAAGAAGATTTTACTGCTGTTCCGCCCGTCCGATCAGGCGCCGGGCGCGACGTATTCCGTCTTCATGAACGCTGATGCCAACCTGCTGGTTCACGCGGTCACACCGGAGTATTACCGGCCCGGCGACAACTTGCGGATGGATGCACGCGTGTTGGAAGATCCGCAGAACGTCGATCGAACCGGCTGGGACTACGTGATGGTGTGGGACGCGCAAGCGGCGAAGTTCAACCTGCTGCCGTGATCGGTTTTCGCACGGTGACCGGCTCGTGCCGCGTCAACAGTTGTCGAATCGTTCCGCCGTTCGGGCTCAGCAATTCGTATCCGCGCGATTTGAAGAACAACACGCCTTCGTGCGAATCCAGCCGCGAACAGGCGTCGAAATCGCTCTCCCAGAAATGTTCGTAATCGGGCTTCAGGCTGCTGAACCGAAACGCCGTTGGCTTGGCACCGCTCAACCACCAACCGATGCGCCGCGCGACGCGAGCAGGCATCGCAGCGATCGCCTTGGCGGCAGGAAGTTTGCGCATCGGCAGCGAAAATTTCACCAGCCGCTGACGAAACGTCAGATCGCTGTACGGCCGATGAGCTAATCCGTCGCAGACGTATTGCACACAGTGCCACGCGGGTAGGAGGAACGCGACGCCGCCGGGCTTGAGCACGCGGTGGATTTCTTCGAACGCGAGGTTCGCTTTGGGAACGTGTTCGAGCGTGTCGACCGAATAGATGAACGCAAACGTCTCGTCGAAAAACGGAAGCCGCTCCGCCGTCCCGCAAACGCGGTGATGTTTTGGATCGACGTTGCGCCGAAGCAGCGTGAACGCGTAATCCAGCGCCGTGTAATCCTGCCCGATTCCCTGCAACGGCCCGCGACCCGAGCCAACTTCCAGCACCGGTCCCGGCGACGGCAATTTATCCAGCAGGCCATTCAGAATCGCCCGGCCATCATCGTGCGTGGCGCGCGAGTATCGCTCTTCGTATTTCGCTTCGTTATAGAAATCGACCGCGTCGCGCTTTTGCAGCTCGACGTTGTCCCAATCCGTTTTCGCGATGCGATCGCGCTCGGCGCGATCGGGCAGCAGGATCGGAATTCCCTCGACGACGGGATACGCTTCGCCGTGGCCGACGCCGACCCAGCGGGTTGGGTCAGAACGATCCAGCGGCTCGCGATGGATGGGGCAACAAAACTCGACCGACATCAGCGCCGATTCCTTTACAAAGCCGTCACCTCATCGAACATCGCCAGCCAGCGCTTGGCCCAGACCGGCGCCGCGTACGCCGCCGCCAGCGCGCGACCGCGGCGGCCCATTTCCGGCAAGCGTTCGACATGCTCGTGACACCAGAGCATCGCCCGCGCGATCGCATCAGCGTCACCCGTCGCCACGCCGATGCCGTTGTAATACGGGCGCACCAGCTCGACGGCCGAGCCGCAGGCTTCGCTGTGAATCACCGGCAAACCCGCGGCGCACGCTTCGACGATCACCAGCGGCCACGGATCGTACGCGCTGGCGAGCACGAAGGCACCGTGCTCCTGCATCACGTCCGCCGTGCGGCGCGGATCGACGAAGCCGTGATCCGTCACACCCGCCGTCGACTTCACCTGATCCGCCATCGGTCCCATCCCGCAACAACTCAGCGGCCAGGCATCGGTGATCCGCTCGCGATATCGACGATAGCCCGCGAGCAAGACGTCGATTCCCTTGTCCGGATGATATCGCCCCATGAACAGAAACTTCCGCGGCCACGCCGGTTGCTGCGCACGTCCGTCGAACGCGCGCTGCATCGCAGCAAAATCGATTCCGTACGTTCCGCGATAGATTTTGCGTTCGGGAATCTTCAAATGCCGCATGAACTGAAATGCGCGCTCGCCGGCGACGATCACGCCGTCGAGCATGTCGACGTATGAGCCGATTTGCAGGCGAGCCATGCGTTGTCGCCACGTGCCGCGCCAGGGCGTGTCGACGTACATGATCTTCTTCGCGCGGCTCAGCTCGGGACTTTTCGCCAGGCGGATATACGGCTCGTGCATCCAGCCGGGCACGACGACGACGTCAGGCTTAAATGAAGTTACGTGATCGCGGATCAGTTCGTAGTTTGAAATCTCCGACCGCGACAGCAATCGAATCGGCAAGCCCGCGACGAGCTGCGGATCGAATGCGATGTTCGATCCGGCTGAGTTCGATTCCCACGCCATCAGTTGCACGTTCACATCCGTGCCGGCCGTGCGCTCGATGAGTGCACGCCAGCAGGCGGCGGCGTAACCGGAGATGTGCGACCAGCAGATCACGACGTTCATCGGTGCATCTCGACTGGTCTCGATTCGACCACGCCGGCCAGAAATTCCCGCCAGCGTGTCGCCCATTGAGGTGCGCCGTACGCCTCGGCGAGCTGCGCGCCGTTGCGACCCATGTCGCGCAGATCGGCGGCGCTGGTCTTCTCGATGCGCAGCATCGCGCGAGAGAGCGCCGCAGCATCAGCCGTTGGAACGATCAGCCCGTTATGGTGTGGCCGAACCAGCTCGACGCACGCGCCGCACGCGGCAGTGCAAATTACCGGCAAACCTGAAGCCGCGGCTTCGGCGATTGCGACGCCCCACGGTTCGTATCGGCTTGGCATCACCGCGCATCCGGCAGACAGAAACAATTCGCGATGCTGATCGGGCGGCACGAAGCCGCGATCTTCAATCCCCGGCACGCCAGCGAACATCGACTTAAGCGGACCGATTCCACCGCAAGTCAGCGCCCATGGATCGCTCGACCTCGCGCGATACTGTTTGTACGCGTCGATCAGCATGTCGATCGCCTTGTCCGGCACGTATCGCCCCAGATACAAGAGCCGTTTCGGCCAATCAGTCTGCGCGTCGCGCGCTTCGGCGATCGAGCGGAACAGATCGGCGTCGAATCCATACATGCCGCGGCGAATTTTCGATTCGGGGACGCCGAGCAATCGCGCGTATTGCCAGCTTCGTTCGCCGGACACGATCACGAGTGAAATCCGGCTCAAGTACGATCGCAGATAGTGCCGCACGAGCGTCCGGCGTAGCCACGGCTTGGCGGAGGTGTCCATCGCCATCACGAACTTCACGCCAGCGAGCTTGGGATGCGACGTGAGCTGCCGATACGGCGCGTGCGACCAGCCGGCCAGCACGATCACGTCGGGCTTACGCTGCGAAATCGCGTCGGCGAGGAATTCGACATCATTACGCTCGCGCTCATCCAGCAAACGGCAATCAATTCCCGCGGCGAGATCAGTATTAAAGTTCGCGTGCGTTTTGCCGGCGTCGTCGTGCCACGCGAAGACGGAAAGATCCACGCTGTCCGTGTTCGCCAGCGCGCGCCAGCAAGCCGTCATGTATCCGGACAGGTGCGACCAGCAGATGACGACGTTCATCGAACTGCCTCGTCTCCCAGATTGCTGGGAGAGGGAGAATATCCCGGCGGCGCCGCGCCCGGCGCCCACGTGCGCGGCTTGATCGGCTTGGCCGGGTTGCCGACGGCGATCACGTCGGTCGGGAGATCGCCGAACACGCTCGATCGCGCGCCGACCACCGTGCGATGTCCGATCGTCACGCCCGGGCCGACGAACGCATCCGCGGCGATCCAGCAGTCGTCACCGATCGTGATCGGCGGGCGGAGCAGCGGATAATCCGTGTGCTGCGAATCGTGCGAGCCGGCACACAAGTGCGCGTACTGGCTCAGGAAAGATCGTGAGCCGATCTTGATCGGGCCGAGCGAATACAAAATCGCGGCGTCGCCGATCGACACGTCATCGCCGATGTCCAGGTTCCACGGGATCTCGATCTTCGCGGTGCGACGGAAGCGCACATTGTTGCCGAGCCGCGCGCCGAACAGACGCAGCAGCCACGCGCGGAAGCCATACCAGTTATGAAATGAAGGGCGGAACAGCGTGATGGTCACGATCGACCACAGCAGTCGGCGAATCTTCTCGCCGCGCGTCCAGGGGCTGATGTTGCGAACGGGAGTGGACAAGATGTGTCGTTTCTAGCGGATTTTCGTGCAGCCCCGCCGCTTGCGGCGGGTTACACGTCGCTTGCCGCTGGGCTACACGAGGTCATTCGCGCCGGCGCCGCTCGAGTCACTTGTTTCCAACTTCGACCGGCGACGCCACGTGATCGTGCGAATTGCCGTTCCCATTCGTTGCAACTGCTGCCGACACCGGTTCGACGCGCGACAGGTTGAAGTTCACTTCCGGCACGGCGCTCAGTTGTCGCGCCATACGCTGATCTTCTTCGGCGCGACGCAGCTCGGTGTATTTCGCTACCGACAGATACTCGTAAATCGCCAACAGCCGGCAGAACACGTAACCGGGTTGGCCATCGAGGAAACCGCCCTTGCACACGTACGCATACAGGAATCGCAACGTTGGCCGGAACGGGAGATAGCGGCTGAAGTTCTTCAACTTGCGGCGCTTCGACAGCTTCTCGCCGATCGCGGCGCTGGTCGTATCCGCCTTGCGATATTGCACGGCCGCTTCCCAGTTGCTGTAGCGGTTGTGCTTTTCGACGAAGGTGTGAATGTTCGGGAACGCGAAGTGCAGCATGTCATCGTCGAGATATCCGACCGGGCCGTTGGCGATCACGTGCTCGTGCACTTCGTTGTCGCCGGAACCGGTGTTGCCGATGCCGGTGAGCTGTTCGTATTCGCCGTAGCCGCGCTTGATCAGGCGCAGATTCCACGACGGGTAGTAACCGCAATGCTTGATCCAGCGGCCCATGAAGATGAATTTGCGGTTGATGTAGTAACCGACGTGGCCGTCGTCCGCCCGGATCGCGCGATCGATTTCGCGCGCCAGCTCCGGCGTGATCCACTCATCGGCATCGACGATCAACACCCACTTGTGCTTCAGCGGCGCGTGACGCAGCGCCCAGTTTTTCTTCTTCGGCCAGAGCCCGTTCCACTTGAACTCGACGACACTAGCGCCATACGCCTGCGCGATCTTCACCGTTTCATCGTCCGATCCGCTGTCGACGACGACGACTTCATCCGCCCATTGCAGGTGGTCGAGACAACGCGGCAGATTTCCGGCCTCGTTGAGCGTCGGGATCATGACCGACACGGGAATCTTCGCGCCGGTGTAACGGTCGGACGAGTGCTCGCCGGTGAGGATGCTCCAGTCGGACGGATGCGCCGCACGCGCCGCGCGGGGTTCGGCGGCCACTGCTGACGGGATGCGGAAATCGACGGTCTGCGTGATCGTTTCGACGGCCGTTTCCGTTTCCACACCGGTTTGCACCGTGTATGGCAGTTGGCCTTCCGGCGTCGCAAGACCGGCCACGCTGAGCTGCCTGCCGCGCAGGCGACGCAGCTCCTGATATTTCGTCTGGATGAAAAATTCGTAGCTGCTGATGAAGTTGCTCAGCACCCATCCCGCCTTGCCGTCGAGGAAACCGGCGCGCAGGATGTACATGTAAATCAGCCGCCAGGTCCACGGCAGCGGCAGATACGGAAGGATGCGGCTCTTCACGAATCGCCGGCGCGTCACGCGATCGGTGATGAATCGGGCGATTCCCGGAAACGGCTCGGGCGATTCGAAAATCTCGCGCGCTTCCAGCGTCGAATATCGGTTGTGCTTCGCGAAGAAATGTTCCAGACCGCGACGATCTTCGTGAAGCAGGAGGTTCTTCAGATAGCCGGTCGAGCCGTCGACGAGCATGTGCTCGTGTACCATGCGCTGTTCGTATCGCGCTTTACCGCGCTTGAAGAGACGCAAGTTCCAGCTCGGGAAATATCCGCAGTGCCGGATCTGCCGGCCCATGAAGATAAAGACGCGGTTGATGTAGAAACCCGCTTCGGGAACGGAATCGGGCGTGCGCGTGACCAGCGAGGTGATCTCGGCACGCAGCTCGGTGCTCACCGATTCATCGGCGTCGAGAATTAGAACCCATGGGCTTTCGAACGGCAGATTATCCAACGCCCAGTTCTTCTGGGCGGCGTAGCCTTCCCAATCGTGATGCACGACGGTCGCGCCGAATTCGGTCGCGATCTGCTTCGTGCGATCGGTCGAGCCGCTGTCGACAATAAATACCCGGTTGACCCAGCCCGTAAGGCTGGCCAGCGTGTGGGGAAGGTTCTCTTCCTCATTGAATGTCTGAATGAGTACGTCGACCACGACCGGGGTGTCCGCCGCTTTCGAGTATTCCCCACTGCCAGTTATCAAGGACGACTCCCCGGGCGAACGGTTTCAATCG
>JACMJD010000676.1 GCA_014380825.1 Phycisphaerae bacterium
AAGATTCAGATCCATTCCCGCTTCGTAATCCTTCAGCTTCGCCCGGCCGGACAGAATGCGATTCACGCTGATATCGATCGGCACATTGAAGTAAAACGCGCGATCCGGTCGCGGCGCGAACTGATACACCCCCCGCACCCAGGCGCGGTCGCATCCTCGGATCACATCGCGCGCGAAAGCGGTGTAGACGTACCGATCGGCCAGCACGATCATCCCCGCCTTCAGCGGGGGCAGGATGTTGTAGGTCAATCGATGCGCGAAATCGGACGCGTGCAACAGCGAAAATGTCATCGGCGTGAGCGACATTTTCTTTTTGCCCTTTTTCGTGACCGCCTTCACCAGGTCCGCGCTGTTCCACTCCGTGAAGAAAGGCTGGAGCCCGCGCGCTTCGAGGTAGCGCTTCACAAGCTGAAGCTGCGTGCTCTTGCCGGAGCCGTCGATGCCTTCGACGACGATCAGCTTGCCCGGGAACTTGTGTGGTTGTGTGAGCGAATCCATAAATCAACGAGTCGCGAGCGCGAATTTGATCTCGCGGTCGAACACCTTTTCGAAACAGTCCATCTTCCGCTGCGCGCCCCAGATTTCCAGTTCTGCGTCAGACCGAGCGGTGAGCGTGCATTTTACCTGCTTGTCGTCCGTGCGACAGTGCAGCCCGGTAATTACGCTGGAATGGCTGCGATCCAGCCCATCCGCCAGCCTCAAAAGTGCCGCGCCGACGTCAACAACCCGCTGCGCGCCGCGAGACAGCGCCGTGTACGCCGCATGCTTTTTCTTCGGTCCGGTCTTTCGATGATATCGCGCGATGTTCGCGATGATCTGCACCTCTTCACCGGTGAAATTCTTCAGGTCGCCATTGGCGATCAGATACATGCTGTGCTTGTGATGCCCGGTGCGTCCGATGTGCCAGCCGATGTCGTGCAGCAGGCTGGCGTATTCGATCAGTTCGCGCTCCAGCGCACCTAACTTGTGCAGCGGGCGAAGTTCGTCGAACAGTCGCAGCGCGATCATGGTGACCTGTTCCGAATGCGTCCGATGCCAATCGCACCGCCTGGCCAGATCCATCACGCTACGACGCCGCGGATCCGGCACTTCACGACGAATGGCCAGATCGGGAATGTGGCGGGAGAGGTAGTCGAGCAGGATTCCTTCGCGCAGCGCTGATGTACACAGCACGATTCTCTTCAGGTGCAGCTTCTCGAACAGCTCACCCACCAGCACCGCGCCGGCGACGATCTGGTCTTTGCGTTGATCATCCAGTCCGCGAATCTTTCCGCGCTGCTTCGTGTCGCTGTCGATCAGTTCCGCCAGCAGCTTCTCAAACTTGCCGCGCTCGATGATGCCGTGCTGATCCTTCTCGCCGTTGGAACCCGACGGCGACCCGCACATGGCCGCGATGTTTTCCAGCGTGCCGCTCGTGCCGATCGCGCTCACGGGCTTCTGCGCATTGATCAATTCGTACAGTGGCGACAGCTCGCGATCGTAATGCCGACGCAGAGCGGCCAAGTCGGATTTGCTGATTGGATCGGTGTTGACGTACCGGGCGGTTATCCGCGCCGCGCCGAGCTTGCGGCTTTCAAGGATCGACGCGCGCTTCTCGTCGCCCACGATCAACTCAACGCTGCCGCCGCCGATGTCGACGATGAAGTGTGGCTGCGATTTCAGTGGAATTGCGTGACGAACGGCGATGTAGATCAACCGCGCTTCTTCTTTCGCGCTGACGACTTTGATAGATAAACCCAGTTCATGGCGAACACGTTCGATCAGATCGCCGCCGTTGATCGCTTCGCGAACGGCACTGGTGGCGATGGTGACGATCTTCTCCGCCTGCCGCTGCACCGCCGCCTGCTTGAATCGCCCGAGCACGGCTACCGCGCTGTCCATCGCGACTTTCGACAGGCGATGCGACGGGAAACTCATCCGCCCCAGACCGACCGGTTCTTTCATCCGCCAGAGCGTGGTGATCGCGCCGTCCGAATCCGCCTGTGCGACAATCATGTGAATGCTGTTCGACCCGACATCGATCGCGGCCAGGCGCATCGAATCGCGAGCCGGGGCGGCGCTGGAGTTGTTGCGTCGCGAGAGGTTGGTCAACGCCGAAGTCATCAGTCGATATTCTGGAAGCGAAGCCACATGGGCAAACTGTAGCGATCCACGTTAAGAACCCGTTAAGCCTGCGGCGGCAAATCGATTTTCAGATAAGGCTTGGCGGGACCATTGTCGAGGATTTCGCGGCACAATTCCCGCAACGCCGCACGCTCGCCCGGCCACATCACGCTGGATTCCATTTTATCCCGCGGAACCCAGCGAAATTCGGTGTGCTCGTGATTTAACGTCACGCTCGCGCCCGCTGAGACGATCGCACAAAACATCGGCGACATCGAAATCGAATCGGTGGCGGCGAGATAGAAAGTGTTCATCACGTCAACTTGATAAAACTCGACCGGCGCAAGCCCGGTCTCTTCGGTGAGTTCTCGGAGCGCCGCCTGCCATGCGGTCTCTCCTTCGTCAATCCCGCCGGTGACGAGTTGCCACGTCTCGCCCATGTATTTGCCCCGCGCGCGAAAGACTTGGAGGAATTCATGCGATCCATCCGCACTCGGACGAATGACGAAGCACGAGACGTAATGATGAATCCGCATCGTGCTAACTCCGTCGCGCGTAATGCTGACCCTCGCGCCGTACGAGTCCACGCAAGCTGAGAAACGTCAGCTCCTGTAGAACCTGATGCGCGGGCAATGTCGTACGCTCGATGATCGCATCGACGTCCAATGGTTCATCCAGATGAAGCAAGATCGCGCGCTGTCGATCGCTCAAGCCGATCGGTTCTGCTCGATCCGCCGCTTGCGGCGTCGCAGATGCAGCGACTTCAGCTGCCGACGAAATAGAAAACAGATTCGTCTCGACGACCGCGCTATGCGGTAACGGTCCCAATCCTTCCAGAATATCTTCCAACCCGGTCACCAGCGTCGCGCCATCCCGAATCAACTGATGCGGACCGATCGACAATTTGTTATCCACTCGTCCCGGAATCGCGAACACGGGTCGACCATGATCATCACACGCCTGTCGTGCCGTAATCAGCGCACCACTGCGCTCATCCGCTTCGATCACCAGCACACCCCGCGTCATGCCGCTGACGATCCGGTTCCGCCGCGGGAAATTCTCCGCGATGGGCGGCGTGCCCAGCGGGTACTCACTCACCACCGCGCCGCGCTGCGCGATCTGATCAAACAGCGCCGCGTTCTCCGGCGGATAGGCTACGTCGACCCCACTACCAAGCACCGCGATCGTCCGCCCGCGCTCGTGCGACAACGCGCCACGATGCGCCGCACTATCTATTCCCCGAGCGCCGCCGCTAATTACAGTAATCGCCGCGCCGGCGAGCAGGGCACCGAACCGCTCCGCTTGCTCGCGTCCATAAAAGCTGCACTTTCGGCTGCCGACGATCGCCACCGCATTCAGATCGCGCGGCTCAAACTTGCCGCGCACATACAACACCGCGGGCGGATCGGGAATTTCCCTCAGCAAGGCAGGATACGATTCATCCTCGATGCAAGTCAGAAGCACGCCTGCATCGCGCGCTTTCGCCAGTTCAGCCTGCACCTGATCGGCCGAGCGCTTGAGTGACTCGGCGATCTTGCTGGACTTGCTCGAGCCGATGCCATCAACATTTCGCAAGGTGGTTGCGTTCGCTGTACACGCTGCGGCAACGTCGCCGCCACAGGCTTCGATCAAGCGCATCTGCAACACCGGGCCGATGCCGTCGGTTAATGCGAGTTGCAGCCAATGTTGCAGGCCCATCTGGTCCCCTTTAGTCCATCAAACTTTCCAGCGCATCATGAACCAGTTCCGTCGGCACATCGTCGCGCATCACTACGTGACCAATTCGATCCGGCAGGATGAATCGCAGCTTGCCCGCCTTCGCTTTCTTATCGAATGACATCGCGTCCAGCAGCACGTTCGGATCGGCCGACAGTCCGTGCGTGGGCAATTTCGCCGAATCGATCACGCGGACGATCCGCTGGCGCGTCGCGTCGTCGATCATATTCAGATCGGTCGCGAGCTTTGCAGCCGCGGTCATTCCGAGGCCGACACATTCGCCATGCGATTTGCTGTAGTTCAGCGTCGTTTCAATCGCGTGACCAAACGTGTGGCCGAAGTTCAGATGCGCCCGCTCGCCGCGCTCGAACGGGTCGGCCATCACGACCCTGGCCTTGATCTGGACATTGTGCGCGATGAGTTCGCTCAGGTAATCCAGATCGAGCGACAGCGCGCGGGCGATGTTCGTTTCCAGATTTGAGAATCCATCCTCATCCCGAATCACATCATGCTTGATGCACTCGGCCAGCCCGCTGCGAATCTCTCGCGGCGGCAGCGTGCGCAGGACTTCCGGATCGATCAACACCGCGATCGGCTGATGGAATGCACCGATCAGATTCTTCCCCGCGCGATGGTTCACGCCCGTCTTCCCGCCCACGCTGGCGTCGACCATCGAGAGCAGCGTCGTCGGAATCTGCACGAACGGCACGCCGCGCAGCACGGTGGCCGCGACGAAACCGGTAATGTCGCCGATCACTCCGCCGCCCATCGCGATGATGGGCGTATCGCGATCGACCTTCAGCGGCAGGATTTGATCGTAAAGACTGACGACACTTTCGATCGCCTTCTGCGCTTCGCCGCTCGGAAGCACGGTAACGTGCGGCGAAAATCCTTCGCCTTGCAATGATTCGCGGAGCTGAGAGAGAAAGTGGGCGGCGATGTTCTTGTCGGTAACAACGATCGCCTTGCCGCTGGTGTTGATGCGGCGGAGCAATCCGCCGACGTCCGCGAGCAAGCCGCGTCGGACCACGACGTCATACGCGTGGTCCTGCAACGAAGCGCGAATGGTTTGCTCACCCGCAGGCATGGGCGGATTGTATCTGACAACGGTTATTCGTCACGTAATCCAATTCGGCGAATACAATCGGTCGATGCGTGTGTACGAAAACGATCTGCGAGCGAACTTGGACTGGGCGCTGCACCAAGCTGGTTGCTACTTCGAGCAGCGGGGCCTCGTTCATGAAACACTTCGTCAGATCACGCACTGCCTCGAAGCGCGCGGCGTTGAGTACGCAGTCACCGATGGTCTGGCGATGTTCGTAAATGGATTCCGGCAATTCACCAGCCACGTCACGTTGACGACGCCCGGGCTATCAGCGGTCGAATTGGTCGCGCGGATCGCCGACGCGCGCTTTCAGTTCTGGGACATCGTTGGCGCAGCGCTAAAAGATGAGCTTTGAAACTACACCGTCATCCCATCCGTCGCATCCTGCGTCTGGGCGGACTTCATCGCTTCCCATTCGTCAATCGTGATCATCGCTTCGCGCGCCTGTGAGCCTTTGTAATCGCCCACAATTCCCGCGGCGGCCATCGCTTCGATCAGTCTTGACGCTCGGCTGTAGCCGATTGTCAGGCGGCGCTGCAAAAGGCTGACGCTGCCGCGTTTGGTTTCCAGGACGACGCGGACGGCGTCGTCGAAGAGGTCGTCTTTTTCCATGTCGCCGGGGTCCCCGATGCCCGCCTTGATCTGCACCAGCTCCGGCTCGTATTGCGCCTCGGCCATCGATTTGATCAGCTTCACGCTGTCGCGAATTTCCTTGTCATCAATGAATGTTCCCTGCGATCGCGTCGGCTTGCTCGCGCCCGGCGGAAGGAACAACATGTCGCCCTGGCCGAGCAGCACTTCGGCGCCGTTCATGTCGAGCACGATGCGGCTGTCCATCTTGCTCGAAACGCGAAACGCGATCTTGCACGGCATGTTCGCCTTGATCAGACCGGT
>JACMJD010000677.1 GCA_014380825.1 Phycisphaerae bacterium
AATGCGACGACCAGGAATCCGTGCGCGGATTTCCGCCGTGGCCACGCGGATTCTGGAACCATTTCAACGTGTTGGCGATCGACGCGATCACATCGACCGCGCCGTCGTTATTCACATCGCGGATCAGCATGTCCTCATACGCACGCCCGCTGCCGACGATCGTGTGCTTCGACCAGTTGTTCGTCACGACACCTGACGTCGGCATCGCGTACCAATAGATTCCGCCAGTGGTGTTCCCCTGGCCGATGACCGCATCGAGCCGGCCGTCACCGTCGATATCACCGAGCGCCTTCTCCAGCGCCTGGCCGCCCTGGTTTGGATCAAGCGTGAACTTCTGAAACGGGACGGCCTGGCCCGGATCGACAGGCGGGACGCTGAGGCAAATTCGAGTTTCGAGGCGTTCGACGTGCAAGACGGAGTCTCCGGTGCTCGGACTACCGTTTCGAATATGGGAGAGATATGCATTCCCGGTCAACCCTAAATTACGAAAGCGTCAGAAGAAGACTCGGATTTTGAGTCCAATTAGGGTGTCCGCGCGGCTCCGGTGCTCCACCGCGGTAGCCGCTATACTTCGCGGCAAGGCAGCTGTTCGTCCATCGTGATTGCGGTGAACACGACCGGTATCGGAACGATCCGGCAAGGCCGTCGCGGCCGACGGGTTGACGACGACTCCGTCAATCACGAAGGGTCGATAACGCCTGTTCGTGACACGGGCGACCAGCCCGTGCGAGCAACGTGCTTCGTCAGCACGGGCGAGCAGCCCGTGTCACAAGGAGCGTTCGCGCTACGCTACCGCGCGAGTTTCTTTCACGCGGGTGATGTCAGCGCCAACAGCTCTGAGCTTCTCTTCGATCTTCTCATACCCGCGATCGATGTGATAGACGCGGTCGATCCGCGTCGTGCCCCGCGCGACCAGGCCAGCCAGCACGAGCGCCGCGGATGCGCGGAGATCGCTTGCCATCACCGGGGCGCCGCTCAGTTCTTTCACGCCTTGCACGATCGCGGTCGGACCTTCTTTGCGGATTCGGCCGCCCATTCGGTTCAGCTCGCCGACGTGCAGGAAGCGGTCGGGGAAGATGCGCTCGGTGATGACGCTGATTCCGTCGGTGAGACAGAGCAGCGCCATCAGTTGCGCTTGAAGATCGGTCGGATAGCCGGGATACGGCTGCGTCGTCATCTCGACCGGCTTCAGCCGTCGCGAGGATGAAACGTAAATCGTGCCGTTCTGCCGCTCGATCGAAACGCCTACTTCTTCGAGCAGGTCGGTGACCGCGATCAGGTGATCGAGGTTGCAGTGTTTCAGTTCGAGCTCACCGTTGGTGATGGCGGCGGCGATCATGAACGTGCCGCATTCGATGCGGTCGGGGATGATGCGATGCTCGCAACCGGTGAGCTTGGTGACGCCTTCGATGCGCATCTCAGGCGTTCCGTGGCCGCGAATCTTAGCGCCCATCTTGATGAGCATTTCGGCGCAGTCGACGACTTCCGGCTCGCACGCCGAGCCGACGAGAATCGAATCGCCTTCCGCGAGCGCGGCCGCGCACATCAGGTTGATCGTGCCGAGGACGGTCGGGCCCTGCGCGCCGCCGATGTACATCCGGCAGCCTTTGAGTCGTCCGCCGGGAACCGTGCCGACGATGTTGCCGTCTTCGGTGGTGAATTCGGCGCCGAGTTTCTTCAGGCCGCGCAGGTGCAGGTCGACCGGGCGGTCGCCGATCGCGCAGCCGCCGGGGATCGAAACGATCGCCTTGCCGCGCTTGGCGAGCAGCGGGCCGAGCACGCAGATGCTGGCGCGCATCGTCTTGACGATGTCGTAACGGGCCTCACAGTTCTTCTCGTCTTTGATGGTGAAATCGAGCGGGCCATCCAGCGCCGGCCCCGCGAACTGGCTGGCCTGCGCCTCGTGGCGAAAGATATCGGCGCCGAGCTCGCGCAGCAGGCCGAGCATCGAATCGATATCGCTGATGCGCGGCACGCTGGTGAGCGTGGTCTTGCCCTCCGCCATCAAACATGCCGCCAAGATTGGCAAGGCGCTGTTTTTCGAGCCGGAGATTTCGATTTTGCCTTTGAGGCGTGTTCCGCCGCGAATCAGAAATGAATCCATGTCCGCCCGTCCTTGGGCCATCGCCGAACGTTGGCTACAGCGATCGCCCGAATGAGTCCACCCATTCGGTCTATCGGCCAGTCCGTTGGCCGAATATCAATACTGATTACACCGCAGAAATGTCGGACGTTTCGGCATTCGATCGTCCACCCGACCGGAGAGATCAAGTGGGTCGAAGCCGGCCCTACAGGTCCAACAATTCCAGCCGTGCGAGTGTTAGGCATTGTGAACGCGTATGGAAATGATTTCAAGCGAACAACGTCCGAAGTTGCTGCAATCGCGCGAAAAATCTGTGGGCGACGATCAAGCAAGACCTGCGCGGACGACTTCGATGCTCCAGACTGACGTTCGTGCTCTACAAATTTATTGAAATCTCCGGCATTTTCGGCATCCCTTTTACACTTTTGGCCATCTTCTGTTCGGTGGTGCTCCGTTTCCCGGCTTGACCGGGTTGCGGTGACGCGGATAACAGTGTCTGAACACCCCGCTGCAAAGGGGGCGAGGTGTCGATTTCGTAAACGGCGCGATCACGGTGATCGTGAACTCGTATTCGAAAGACCGCCTTCGGGATGTTGTGAAGCGCGGTTCAATTACCAGCAGGATTTTTTTGGGGACCGGAGCAGCTTTAGATGTGGACAAGATTGTCTCGATCGATTCGACGTCGGCTGATGAGCGCCTCGCGTACCGAACTGGTTCAACCGCCGCGCCGCGCGCCGGTTCTTTCGGAAATCCTCGAGTCGCGCACGCTGCTCAGCACCGTCCCCGACGGCTTCACCGACACGACGGTCGCTGGCGGACTGTTCAGCCCCACCTCGATGGACCTTGCGCCCGATGGATCCGGCCGAATTTTCGTCACGGAACAGACCGGCAAAGTGCGTGTGATCAAGGATGGCCAACTGATCACGCAGCCCTTTGCTACGCTGAGCGTCACGTCGTTCGGCGAGCACGGGTTGCTCGGCATCACGTTCGATCCGGACTTCGCCAATAACCAGTTTGTTTACGTTTATTACACGACGGCCGGCACGCAGTTTCATAATCGCCTCAGCCGATTCACCGCCAACGGTGATGTCGCGGCCGGCGGCGAAACAGTTTTGTTCGACTCGGACGACCTGGACTCGACTCAACTCTTCCACGACGGCGGCGGCCTGCACTTCGGGCCGGACGGAAAGATCTACATCTCCACTGGCGAAAACCAGCACCCGGAGAATTCGCAGTTGCTCAGCAACTTGCAAGGCAAGCTTCTGCGGCTGAACTCGGACGGCACCATCCCCAGCGACAATCCGTTCTTCAATTCCGCTACTGGAAAGAATCGCGCGATCTACGCGTACGGCTTCCGCAATCCGTTCACGTATGCATTCCAACCCGGAACCGGCCTGCTCTACGTCAACGACGTCGGCAACGACTTGTTTGAAGAGATCAACCAGGTGTCGGCGGGCGGAAACTTCGGTTGGCCGCAACAGGAAGGCAGCAACGGCGCGGGGCAGAACGGAATTACGGATTCGATTTTCTTCTACGACCATGGCGTCG
Organism: Phycisphaerae bacterium; assembly: GCA_014380825.1. Next base: position 3,632 of record JACMJD010000677.1, read on the forward strand.
GCAACGCGATCACCGGCGGCGTGTTCTATCCGAACAGCGGCTCGTTCCCGGCTCCGTACCTTGGAAAATATTTCTTCGCGGATATCGGCGGCGGATGGATTCACATCCTCGACCCCGCCACAAAGCAGCAAACCGATTTCGCCACCGGCCTCCTGGCGCCGGTCGATCTGGATCTCGGCGACGACGGTTCGCTCTATTACCTCGGCCGACTGTCGGATAGCGATGTTCAGCAGGCGACCGGATTTGTCTCGGTGATTCGAAATGCCAGTCAGCAGGCGCCACAGATCACCACCAATCCAGCAAACAAAACGGTTGCTAAGACCGCGCCCGTCACGTTTACCGTGCAAGCCACCG
>JACMJD010000678.1 GCA_014380825.1 Phycisphaerae bacterium
CGGTTTCGGCGGTGATCCTGATCGACAACTCGTATTCGATGAGCGCCACCGATGGCGTGAACTCGCGATTCGACATCGCGAAGAAATCCGCCGGCCAGATCATCGATTCGCTGCCGGGCGGATCATCGGTCGCCGTGTGGCTTTCTTCCGACATCGCAAGGCCGATCATTCCCGAGCCGACGATCGATCTGAACCTGGCGCGCAGCGGCATTCGTGATGCGATCCTGTCCGATCGCCGCACCGACGTGCTGCCGGGATTGAGGCAAGCCGTCGAGCTGCTCAAACGTCGCGCCGGAACGAGCAAGGAGCTGTACGTCGTCACCGACGGACAGCTCGGCGGATTCAATCGCCTGGAAGAAATCCGACGGCTGTTGGACGACGGGAAGCAGGAGCTTCGCTGCCGGTTCATACTCGTCGGCGCGAACGAAGATCGAAACCTGTGCGTCTCCAATCTCCAGCAAGCCAGCGGACTCGCCCCGGTCGATCGTCCGCTGCGGTTCGAGGTGACGGTGACGAACGCCGGGCAGCGTACGGAAAACGACGTGCGCATTACCCTGTTCATCGACACGACCAGGACCGAAGCGCCGATCGCGGATGCGATGATCGAATCGATCGAGCCGGGCAAATCGACAACCGTCTCGCTCTTTGCGCGATTAAGCGGCGCCGGCTGGCACACGATCAGCGCGCGCATCGCGTCCGATCGCGTGCCCGCTGACGATGTGCGCACGATCGCCGTGCGCGCGGTGAACAAGGTGAACGTGCTGATGGTGGACGGTGATCCCGGCCGCGAAGAGCGCGACAGCGAAACGTTCTTCCTCACGCACGCGCTCGTCCCCGTCCCACCAGCCGAGGCGGAGAACTATTTCGTCCACACCATGACGATCGGCCCGAACGATCTGCCGGGGCAGAACTTTGACGAGTTCGACGCGATCGTCATCGCTAACGTCGCGGAGATCACGCCCCAAACGGCCGACGCATTAGCCAGTCGTGTCCAGCGTGGCGGCGGCCTGATCATCTTCCCAGGCGATAACACCGACATCGCCAATTACAACCGCGAGCTGGTCGATCGCCTGCAAGTGCTGCCGGCGCGACTCGGTGAATTGAAAGGCGACGCGAAATCCGAGAGGACGATCGCGAAGTTGCAGGAGAAGAACTTCGAGCACCCGATCGCGCGACTGTGGAACGATCCGGCGTCCGGTTCCCCGTCAGGCGCGAACTTCTACAAAATCCTCTCGCTACAACCGATTGGCGAAACCGCTTCAGCGGGCGTGTCCGTTCCGTCTTCTCAACCCGCGACAACATCTTCTGTCGTCCTCCGCTTCTCCGATAACACTCCGGCCGTCATCGAGCGTGTCTTAGGCGAAGGTCGCGTCATCCTGTTCGCCTCCACCTGCGATACCGCCTGGAACGATCTCGCGGTGAAGCCCGGCATTTTCGTCCCGCTGATGTATCGCTGTCTCGGCTCGATCGTGCAGCACAAGGACGAACAGCTCACCCTCCGCGCCGGCGCGAAGCTCACGCTGCACCCGCCCGCCGAGCTGATCGGCCGCGATGCGGTGATCACCACGCCGATCACGAATCCGCCCGCGCGAGCGCGCCAGTCTCGTCGAGTCGAACTGGTCGATCGCGATCCGGTTCTGGCCTTCGAAGACACCGATGTCGCCGGCGCGTATGAGATGGCGCTGCCGGATCAACCGCTGCTGAAGTTCGCCGTCCAAGCTGATCCGGCCGAGTCTGATCTGCGATCGATCGACGCCGATCAGCAGAGAGTTCTCGCATCCGCCGCCGATGTGATCGAACAAAACGGCGCGACGGAGTTAGCGATGTCGATCGAACATCGTCGCGTTGGAAAAGAGATGTGGATCCCGCTGACGATTGCAGTGCTCGCGCTAGCGGTGAGTGAAACGGTGTTGGCGTTTTGGTTCAGTAAACCGAAGTGATCGCCCGGCGTGCAGGCTTCAGCCCGCACGTCTTCGCGCGATCAAGGACATGCAGGCTAAAGCCGAACGCCGGACGGATGTTTGAGATGAACTGGTTCTTCCGATTACTCGCTCCGGATGTTTCCACCGATCGCTTCGGTGGTGCGGAGCTGGTGCTGCGCCCTGCGATCAGTGCGATCTGGTTCGTGCTTGTCGCGCTCGCGTTGGTTGCGTGCGCGGTCTTGCTGTACCGACAGCTCCGGGATCTATCCAACGTCAAGAAATGTTTCGCCGCCGGGCTCCGCGCGGTGTTCTTGCTCCTTCTGCTCGGGCTGCTGCTTCGACCGACATTGCGATTCAATCTTGAAGGCACGATGCGCCGCGCGCTGATCCTGCTGGTCGACGACTCGGCGAGCATGAAGATCGCCGACCCGCGCAGCGATAACGCCGATCGCCTGCGTGCGCAGATCGCGCTGGGCGTGATCGACCCGGCCAAGGGTCTGGATCAACCCGCGCCGCCGCGCGAATCGAACCTCACGCCGATCGCGCGTACGGATCTGCTGAAAGGCGCGCTGACGAATCCCAAACTCGATCTGCTCAAGAAGCTGTCGAGCGAATACGATGTGCGAGCCTTCAGCTTCGCACATAGCACGGATGAGCTTTCCGGCGTCGATTGGCCGCGCCACTTAAGTGGCGCGGGGCGCGCAACCGCAGAAGGCGACGCCTTAGCCGATGTGCTCGCCCGCACCCGCGGTCAACCTCTAGCCGGAATCATTCTCTGCACCGACGGCGCGAACAACAGCGGCAACGCCGCGCCGCTCGCCGCCGCGGAGATCGCCGGGCAACAATCGGTGCCGATCTATGCGTACGGAATCGGGCTTGCCTCGCCGAAGGATGTGATCGTCAGCAACATCTTCGCGCGGGATGTGGCGTTCCTGGACGATCAGGTTCCCGTGGCCGTGCGCGTGCGATCGAGCGGGCTCGAAGGTCAATCCGCGAAGATCGTGCTGAAGCAAGGCGACGAGAAAGTCGCCGAAGAACCCATCACCTTCAGCGGCGGCGAGCAGCTCGTCTCCGTCAATTTCACA
>JACMJD010000679.1 GCA_014380825.1 Phycisphaerae bacterium
CAACCCGAACCCGAATCGCTTCACCTCCATCGACCGGATTCCCTTTTGCAGCGCTTCCTTAAACGTGCGTCCGATCGCCATCGCTTCGCCCACGCTCTTCATCTGCGTGGTGAGTGTTTCATCGGCATCCGGGAATTTTTCGAACGTCCAGCGCGGGATTTTGATGACGACGTAGTCGATCGTCGGCTCGAAGCACGCGCTAGTGTGCAGGCCCTTCTCTTTGCTGCTCGTAATCGGATTGGGTAGCTCATCAAGCGTATATCCCACCGCCAACTTCGCTGCGATCTTCGCAATCGGATAACCCGTCGCTTTGCTAGCGAGCGCCGAGCTTCGCGACACGCGCGGGTTCATCTCGACGACCACCATCTCACCGTCATCCGGGTTCACCGCGAACTGGATGTTGCTTCCGCCCGTCTCCACGCCCACCGCGCGGATCACCGCGATGGCAGCATCGCGCATGCGTTGGTATTCCTTGTCGGTCAGCGTCTGGATCGGCGCGACCGTGATGCTGTCGCCCGTGTGTACGCCCATCGGGTCGATGTTTTCGATTCCGCAGATGATCACGACGTTGTCGTTCTTGTCGCGCATCACCTCCAGCTCGAATTCCTTCCAGCCGATCACGCTCTGCTCGATCAGCACCTCATTCACCGGCGACGCATCGATCCCGCGCTGCACGATCGTTTCGAATTCATCGACGTTGTAAGCGATCCCGCCACCCGTGCCGCCGAGCGTGAACGCGGGGCGAATGATCAGCGGCAGGCCGATGTCGTCCAGGACTTCGCGCGCGTCGTCCATCGTGTGTACGACGCCGCTTCTTGGCACCTTCAGTCCGATCTTGATCATCAGGTCTTTGAAGACCTGTCGATCTTCGCCCTTGAAGATCGCTTCGCGATCCGCGCCGATCATCTTGACGTTGTGCTTTTTCAGAATGCCCTGATCGAAACACGCCATGCCCACGTTCAAACCGGTTTGACCGCCTAATGTTGGGAGGATCGCATCGATCGGATGGCCATTCTTCGCTTCGCGGATCAGGATTTTCTCAACCGCTTCAGGCGTGATCGGTTCGACGTACGTCGCATGGGCGAACTCCGGATCGGTCATGATTGTCGCGGGGTTCGAATTGATCAGGACGATGCGATAACCTTCTTCGCGCAAGCTGCGGCAAGCCTGCACGCCCGAATAATCAAATTCCGGCCCCTGCCCGATGACGATCGGGCCGGAACCGATGATCAGAATCGTGTGAATGTCGGTGCGTCTGGGCATTGGTCGGCAAAGTATAGTGGCCAGTGGTCAGTGACCAGTGGTCGGTGAAGAGAAATTTTCTGAACTCTGAACTCCGAACTCTGATGCGTGATCTCTGAACTCTGACCTCTCACCTCTCATTCATGACCCCGATCGTTCTACAACATGGCCTGTTCGGTTTCTCTGACATCGGCGTCGGAAAACTGAAGCTGACGTACTTCAACAAGATCGACCGCGCGATTGCGGCGCGCGGGCATCCGTTGATCGTGCCGCGCGTACACCCGACCAGCTCGATCGCAAAGCGCGCCGCGATGTTGAAGCGCGAGATCCTTGCAAAGACGCCCGATTCGCAGCGCGTCGTCATCTTCGCGCACTCGATGGGCGGGCTCGATGCGCGTTACATGATCAGCCGGCTGGGGATGGAAGATCGCGTGGCCGCGCTGGTGACAATCTGCACGCCGCATCGTGGCAGCCCGTATGCGGATTGGTGCATCAAAAACCTCGGCAAACGCCTGGGCGGGTTGAAGCTGATGAGCTTGCTTGGCCTAGATGTGCGTGCGATTGCCGATCTGACGACGGAGCGATGCATGGCCTTCAACGACAAGTATCGTGATGCGCCGGATGTGAGATATCTGTCGATCAGCGCCGCGCGTCCGTGGCACCGCGTGCCGCCGGTGCTGATGCCATCGTTCAAGATCGTGCACGATGCCGACGGCGCGAACGACGGGCTGGTCTCGGTCAACAGCGCCAAATGGGGCGAGCACCTGGACACTTGGTCGGCCGACCACTGGCACGCGATTAACAAACGCATCCTTCCCGAAATCCACCACAAGACCGGCGATGTGACGCCGAAGTATCTGAGGATCCTCGATCGACTGGTCGAGTGCGGGCTCTGCACCACGACCATGTAATTCTTTGCAGGTTCGGTATCATGTCCGCGTCCTCAAACCTGGAGTGGATTTCATGTTCAACTTTGCATTGGTCGGCTGCGGCGGGATGGCGAACTGGCACGCGCAGCAGTTGCAGAAGATTCCGGATGTGAAAGTGGTGGCGCTGTGCGATACGGTTCCCGGCGCAACCAAGACGTTCAAAGACAAATATTTCAACGATGCGGCCGAGTTCGATTCATACGAGAAGCTCCTCGAAAAACCACCGGCCAAGCTGGACGCGGTGGTGCTGGTCACGCCGCACACGTTGCACTATTCGCAGTCGAAGACGGCCCTGGAGCGCGGCATCAACGTGATGGTCGAGAAGCCGATGGTCACGAATTCGGCCCACGCATACGACCTGTGGGACACGGTGAAGAAAACGAAGAAGCTGCTGGGCATCACGTTCCAGGCGCCGTACTCGCAGGAGTTCGGATATCTCGCCAAAGAGCGCGACGCCGGACGATTGGGCAAAGTTCAGCTCGTCACCGCATGGCTCGCGCAGGGTTGGCTCGAAGGCACGCGCGGAAAATGGCGCCAGGATCCCGCGCTCTCCGGTGGCGGGCAGATGTACGACAGCGGCGCGCACACGCTCAACGCGATGATGTGGCTGATGAACGACCCGGTCGTCGAGTGCGCGTGCTTCTACGATAAAGTCGGCTCGCCGGTCGACATCAACGGCGTGGCGATCGTGAAGTTCCAGAACGGCGCGATGGGCAGCATCACAATCGGCGGAAACTGTCCGCCGTTCAAATGCGAGATCGCGATTCAAACCGACAAGCTGCTGATAACGACCGACCAATACGGCGGAAAGCTGGAGATTCAGGCGCAGGGCAAACGCGTCTACCCGCACGTCGAACAGGCGATGGACAACGCCGCCGCCGGAACTCCGCACCTGAACTTCGTCAACGCGATGAAGGGCACCGAACCGCTCCGCGCGCCGGTGCGATATGGCGTGCTGCTGAGCGCGCTGATGGATGCGCTGTATGAATCGGCGGACACCGGAAAAGTCGTCAAGGTCA
>JACMJD010000680.1 GCA_014380825.1 Phycisphaerae bacterium
ATCACCGCGACATCTTTGCCGGCCGGAATCGAAAGCAGAAGATACGCCTGGATGAAATTGCTTCCCAGTTGCCATTAGAGCGATCGAATGATTTTCCCGCCCTTGCCCGCGAACAACTCCACCGCGCCGCGCCCCGCCGGCGTTGCCGCCGCCCATCCGAGCTGCCGCGCCTTGCCGCCGGGTTCGATGATGTAGTTCGCCGCCGTCACTCCGTAATTCAGGTTCGACTGAAGGGTGTAAGCGAGCGATTGTTCCTGCTGCGCGCTGTTATGGAAGATGTCGATGTAGCGCAGGTATCCTTCGCGCGCGTCTACGAAAATTCGCCGCGTGATCGTGACGCCGGGCACGTTCGAGTTCATATTTTCGAACACGATCTCGCCGGTCTTCTCGTCAACCTTCGCCTGATTGGTGGCGTTCTGGATCTGCGTGCCATTGATCGTCAGCATCGCGCTCTGGCTATACACCGGCTGGTTGCCGCGCTGCTGCATCCACCCGCCCTGATAAATCATCCACTGATTGCCCATGCCGTCGTTCGCGTTGTACGGCAGGTTGACCATGCCCGCGACAGGGACAGGTCGCACGCGCGGGGCGGCGAATGTGCTGGATTGAACGAGCAGTGCAACCACGGACACGATTGGAAGAATTCTCGACGTCATTTGTGCTGTCATCCTGAGCGCAGCGAAGGATCTCCGGACGCTAACCGCGTTCGCATCCCGAGATCCTTCGCTGCGCTCAGGATGACGAACTTACTTGCCCGCACACGCGCGCGACGTCGCACAACAATACGACGCCGTCGCGCGTGGATAGTTTCTGCGATCTACGCGCCCTTGTGAAGGTAAATGACCTCGCCGCTGGTGAGCGACAGCTCGCCGGCGATGCATTGCACGATCACGCGGGCGACTTCCTCCGGCGACATCGTCGATTCTGCTGGATATTCCGCCATGCCGGGTAACTTGCGAAACATTTCGGTTTCGGTGGCGGACGGCGCCACCGTGTGTACGCGGATATTGTCCTTCGCGCCTTCGCGCGCCAGCGAGAGCCCCAGATTGTTCAGCGCCGCCTTGGCCGCGCCGTAGGCGATGAATCCGGGAAACGGATCTCGCGCCGCCGCCGACGAGACATTCACGATCACCCCGCCGCTTTGCTTCTTGAACTCGGGCCAGCAGGCTCTCGCAAGGTAGAACGCCGCCGACAGGTTCGTATCGATCGCCTGCTGCCAGACTTCATCCGTCGTCTGATCGAGCGAAAGCAGCGGCGCGTAGCCGGCGTTGTTCACTAGCGCGTCGATGCGGCCAAATCGTTCGCGAACCTGCGCGACGATTTCATTGCAAATGGCACTTGTCGAAATGTCGCGAGCCAAGGTCAAGATTCCTTCTCCACCTCGCGCAAACTCTCCGAGGTCGCGCTCCGAGCGCGCGACACCGGCGATTCGCCATCCCGATCGAAAAAGCATTTCCGCCGTCGCGCGCCCGATACCACGGCTCGCGCCGGTGATTATGGCAACCGGAGAATGTCGAATCGTCTGAACCATCGTGATCACATCGATTCAACCGAAACCACCGCCGACATCGAATGCTTCTGCCCCGCCGGCAGCTCCACCGCGTTCGGCCCGGCGTTCGCCGTTTCGATGCACAACATGCCCGGCCATTCATCGTCCCCGAAGTCCGCCATTGCTTTGGCTTTGTTGATCCATGGGTTCCAGACGACGGTCGAGTTCGAGCCGATCTTGCGATTGATGATGCGCCGTCGCAACACCGGATCGACGATCGTCGTAACCGCATCCGTGTTGATGTATGTGCGATCGGTCTCCGCGCTGAATCGGATCGGTTGATCGTCCTGCGTAAACGTCTTCCCCGGTTGCAAGCGGTCCAGATACGATGCGCCTTCCAAGCCGCGGACTTCAATCCGCTGGGCGTTTCCGATCACGAAGTAGGAATGCAGTGCCTCTTCATACCGGATCGTGTCGCGACCCAAGTTCTGCACGGTAAGCTGCACGCTCAGCTCGTTGCCGACGCTGACCACATAATGCGCCGCGAAATCCGCGTTCCACCATTTCTTTGTCGAATCATCCGACTTCATCTGCAACACCACGATGATCGCGCCTGTTTCGCCGGGCTGAATCGATTCAACCTTCCAATCACGCGTTCGCGCGAATCCGTGCGCCGGTGCCTTCGGGTCATCCGAGTTCGGACCGAACCACGGGAAACAGATTGGGATGCCACCGCGGATGGCTTTGTCGGGCTTGAATACGCTCGACTTGCTCATCCAGAGAACAGGATGATCTGCGCCGCGCGGGTGAAAGTGCGTGATGTGTGCGCCGTGCAAGTAGATCTCCGCGCTCGCGAGCTCGGTGTTGATCCGGATGCGCTCGAGGTTTCCCTGACCCCGATCGCGCGTGACACCATCAAGTTCTAGTTGTGTTGTGCTCATGTTCGAAGAATCCGGGCCATCGCGAGTACGCTCAGACACCGGCGTCCGCGCGTTTTCAATTCGCAATCCGTAATCCGCAATCCGCAGTCTCGCATTACCAACCTTGTTGCCGCACGTAGTTCTTATCCCACCGACTCAACACCACTTTCTGTCGCGTGTAGAACATCATTCCTTCGATGCCCTGCACGTGCAGGTCGCCGAAGAAGCTTTGGTTCCAGCCGCTGAAGCTAAACAGCGCCATCGGCGCGGGTACGCCCACGTTCACGCCCAGCATGCCGCACTGGATTTCTCTCGTGAATTGTCGCGCGCTGCTTCCGCTGCTGGTGAAGATGCTCGCGCCGTTGCCGAAGCTGATGCTGTTCATCGTTTGGATCGCTTCGGTCAATGTCTTCGGGCGCAGCATCGACAGGACCGGGCCGAAGATTTCTTCGGTGAAGACTTTCATCGTCGGCTTCACGTTGTCGATCAGCGTCGGGCCGACGAAGAATCCGCGGTCGCGCGTGAAGCCGGTGCCATCGTGCGCGATCGTCGCGCCTTCGGGTTTAGCGGTGTTGACCAGTCCGATTACGCGCTGGCGGGATGCGTCGTCGATCACGGGACCCATGTCGGCCTTGGGGTTGTTCAACGTGTCGTCCACGTTCAGCTTCTGCATCGCGCCGACGACGCGATCTCGCCAGACGTCCGCATCTTTGCCCACGCCCATTAGCACGCTTCCCGCCATGCAGCGCTGGCCGGCGTTGCCGAAGCTGGAACTTATGATCGATCGTACCGTGGCGTCCGGATCGGCATCGGGCATCACGAGCAGCACGTTCTTCGCGCCGCCGGCGCTCTGGCAGCGCTTGCCGTGCTTACAGGAGAGTTCGTAGACGTGATGTGCGACGCGCGTCGATCCGACGAAGCTCACCGCGCGGATGCCCGGATGCGTACACAGCGCATCGACCGCGTCGCGCCCGCCGTGCACGATGTTGAGCACGCCTTCGGGCAGGCCCGCTTCCATGAAGAGCTCGGCCATGCGAACCGCAGTGAGCGGAACTTTCTCGCTGGGCTTGAGGATGAACGTGTTCCCGCAGGCGATAGCCATCGGATACATCCAGAGCGGCACCATCGCGGGGAAGTTGAACGGCGTGACGCCGGCGCACACACCGATCGGCTCGCGCATCGTCACGCCGTCGATTTCGTCCGCCAACTGCGGTAGCGATTCACCCTTCTGGATGTGCGCCATTCCGCAGCAGAATTCGACGACTTCGATGCCGCGCTTCACGTCGCCTTTGGATTCTTCGAGCGTCTTGCCGTTTTCCTTTGTGCATAGACGGACCAGCTCGTCGAAGTGCGCGGTGAGTAGCTCGCGGAACTTGAACATCACCGCCGCGCGCTTGGGCGCGGGTGTTTCGCCCCAAGTGATGAACGCCTTGCTCGCCGCCTGCACCGCGGCGTCAATCTCCGGCTTGCCGCACATCGGCACGCGGCCGATCGTCTCGCCGGTGCTCGGATTGTGTACCGGCCAGAACTCTTTCGTGCTCGGCCTCTGCCATTGGCCGCCGATCAGCAGGGGCACGATCGGGGCTTCGGAAGTGGATGAGACGGCGGGCGATGTTGCGACAGTCATTGATAATCCTCCGCTCGATATCGAATCGTTTTCACAAGAAGCCAGATCCAGGCCGCGCCGAACACCGCGCAGGTGACCAGCCAGTACCACGAGCGATATTCCGCCTGCATGAGCGCGGCCCTGTTAAGGGGCTCGATCGTCTGTCTCGTCCAGAAACTGCTGAAGTACAGTGACGCGCTCGCCAGGATCGCAAGCACAATTAACCCGGCGATTCGCGATTTCATTCGGGCTTACCCTCGCAGCACGACGACGTCGTCAGGATCAAACTCCACGGTCATCTGCGCCGGCGGATCGAACACCGGCGGCGCGCAGATGACCTTCATCCGCTGGCCGTTCACCTGCAACAGGTGTTCCGTGGCTTCGCCGAGAAATGTCATCTCGATCGGCGTGCCGACAAGACGATTTTGTTTCGCATTCATCGAGCCGTTGCGGACGAACTGCAATTGCTCAGGCCGAATGCTCAATATCACGTCCTGCGACGTTTGCAGCGGCGAATTCAATTTCGCGATCACGCGACCAGCGGACGTATCGATGCTGGCGGTCTCGTGATTCTGCTCGACGATTCTTCCGCTCAGCAGGTTCGTGCCGCCCAAGAACGCCGCGACGAACGCGCTGGTTGGCCGATGATACAGCTCGCCGGGCGAGCCCACCTGCATCAATTTCCCATCCTTCATCACCGCGATCCGATCGGCCACCGACAGCGCTTCCTTCTGATCGTGCGTCACGTAAATCGTCGTGAGCCCGGCCGCCTTGCAGATGCGGCGGATTTCGCTGCGCATTTCCTGTCGCAGGGTCGCGTCGAGATTGCTCAGCGGCTCATCGAGCAGCAGACAATCCGGTCGCACCGCCAGCGCCCGGGCGAGCGCGACGCGCTGCTGCTGTCCACCTGAAAGCTGGTTGGGTTTTCGCTCGCCAAGATTTTCCATCTGCACGAGTCGCAGCACTTCGGCGATGCGAACATCCTGATGCGCCTTATCGAGCTTGCGAACCGCCAGCCCGAATCGAATGTTCTCCCGCACGCTCATGTGCGGCCAGAGCGCGTAACTCTGGAAACACATGACCGCGTTGCGTTTTTCGGTGGGCAGATTCGTAACGTCGCGATTGTCGAAATAGACCGACCCGCTGTCCGGCGCGAGCAGGCCCGCGATGATTCGCAACAGCGTACTCTTGCCGCACCCGCTGGGGCCGAGCAAAAAGAACAATTCGCCGCCGGCGATTTCCAGATCGATCCCCGCCAGCGCAACGGTCGCGCCGAAATGCTTTCTCAGGTGATCGATGCGGACCGAGGTCATGCAACGCGAAATTGTACCCCGGCGGCGAGGGAAGCGGGAAATGCGCGAGATGCTTGAGCGTTTCCAGACAATTTCGAGACGCCGGATCTGAGGGTACGCCCGAAGACGCGGATCCTGATTGTTCCAGCATCGCGAACAATCCGCCCCTTCGCGAATACGCTCAGGAGCGGCGTGTTGAGCTGGTCGTGGGGACAGTCGTCGATCGCGTCGTCGCGGGTCGTTTCTCCGGATGCGCCAGCAGATCTTTCGCTTCTTCGAGCTTGAGCTTCATTCGCTCATTTCGCGGCGCCAGTTCGGTTGCCTTAGTGAGGGGCGCGATCGCTTCGTCGTACTTGCCCTTCTGCATGTAAACAAGGCCCAGCAGATATTGCGGCTCGGCGAGCTTCGAATCGTATTCGATCGCGAGCTTGAACTGCGCTTCGGCCTCGTTGAGCTTGTCCATCACCATCATCAGCCGCCCGGTGCCGATGCGCGCGCCGGCGTTTTTCGGGTCGATCTGCACGACGCGGCCATACGCACGCAAGGCTTCGGGAATGTTCTTGGCGTTCGCCAGCGAATCCGCCAGCGCGAGGTTGGCGGGGACAGAATTCGGATTGATCTGCGCGGCCTCGGTGAACTGTTCGATGGCCTCCTCGAGCTGCCCGGTTCTGGCCAGCAGCACGCCAAGGTTCTGGTGGGCCTGTTCACTCTCGGGGTTCTGCTTGACGATGATGCGATACGCCTTGATCGCATCTTCGGTGCGTCCCAGCCGCGTGAGCATTTCGGCGACTTTGAATTGCGCGGGTGGATAATCCGGCTCGATCGCGAGCGTGTTGCGGAACCGCTTCATCGCCAACTCGTAGTTGCTGCGGCGCTCTTCAACCATGCCGAGATTGAACCACGCCATCGCATGCTTCTGGCCGGTCAGAGCGAGCGCTTTCCAAAAGTACCGCTCGGCCTGTTCCAAATCCTTCGGGTCATTCGTGCGGTTGCGCAGGATCCAAAGGCCGTAATTGTTTGCGGCAAGAACCGAGCGGTTGCCGGTGCCTCGGATCGTCGTCTCCCACAGCGTCTTCAGGTTCTCGTACATGAACCCCTGGCTCGCCGTGCGAATCATCAGCGCGCCCAGCAGAATGACGATAGCCGCGGGCGCGGCGGCGAGGTTGAGCATGTTCAGCGCGACCATCCGCTCGATGCCGCGCGCCAGCGCCGCGATGATCACCACGATCAGCCCGATACTCGCTAGGTACGCGAAGTGATCGGCGACGAACGAATACTGCATCGGGAAAACGTTCACGAACCCGAGCGCCGGCACCAGCGTGCCGACAAAGAACAACACGCCCGCCAGCGGTGCGCGGCCGATCCGCTTGCGCAACCCCCAGAGCGAAAGCACCGACGTTAGCACGGTCAGCGGAAAGAGATATTGCCAGATCGCCTCGGCGGAAATATTCCAGCGCGGATAGTTGAACAGCAGGGTCATCGGGAAAAGAATCTTGCCCGCGTAAAACCAGATCGCGCGCCCGGCAATGATCAGTCTTGCACCGATTTCACCCAGCCAGGTTGCGCCAAACTGCCATCCCGGACCGCTCGCGCCGATCACGGTTCGTTCGATGATTCCAGTCAACACGCCCATGCCGATGCCGAGGATGAAGAACGGAATCAGCGGCAGAAATTCCTTCAGCGTGATCCGCCCGCGCTTCCACCAGATGATCAGCAGGATCGCCGCCGGCAGCGTCGCGGTCACGGTTTTGCTCAGCAGCGCGCAGGCGAACAGGAAGATCGCCAGTGCGTACACGCGCGTCTCGTCTTCGGGCAATGAGAACAGGCTTTCCGCCTGACTTTCGGGTTTCGGTTCCCGGTCCGGCGAGCGGATCTCCATGTACTTCATGTAAACCAGCAGCGTCGCAAAGTAGAACACGCCGGACAGCACATTCTTTCGTTCCGTGATCCACGCGACCGATTCGACATTGATCGGATGCAGCGCAAACACCGCGGCCGCCGCCCAGGCGCCGGGCACGTTCAGTCGTCGCAGCACGATCCACAACAGGAACGCGGTCGTCGCGTGCAGGAACACGTTGACGACGTGATAGCCAACTGGGTTGTTGCCCCACAGTTGATACTCGATCCAGAACGTCGTGAGCGTCAGCGGATAATACTGCACGCGCATCGGACTGCCGCGACCTTGCAGCCACGCGCTGGGATTCCAAATCTGCGGCAGGCCATCCATGCTGCGGAGCATCGCGTTGTTCGAGACGTAGTGGTCATCGTCCCAGATGAAGTCGCCGCGCAGTGCAGTCCAGTACGCGGCGAACGTAATCAGATAAATTGCGACCGCGCCGATGATCATCAGCGCGCGCGGATTGCGGCGGACGGTTTCCCAGATGCTGTCGTTATGTGTCTCAACGTTCGCTTCACTCATGCGAGTGACAATCATAGCCGCTCATTCAACCCAATCGAGTGTGCGCTCAACGGCTTTCAACCAGCACCGATGGAGCGAATCGCGTTTGTCCGCTGACATGGTCGGATTCCACATTTTATCGGTCCGCCAGTTGGCGCGTAGATCGTCCAAACCATTCCAGAACCCGATCGCCAGGCCCGCGGCGTACGCGGCGCCCAAGGCGGTGGTCTCGGTGATCTTTGGCCGCACCACCGTCACGCCGAGGTAATCGGCCTGCGTTTGCATGAGCAGGTCGTTGGCGGTCATTCCGCCGTCGACTTTGAGCATTTGGAGATCGACGCCCGAATCATGTCGCATCGCGTCGATGACATCGCGCACCTGAAACGCCGTCGCCTCCAGCGCCGCCCGGGCGATGTGCCCGCGATTGGCGTGGCGAGTTAACCCGACAATCACGCCACGCGCATCCGAGCGCCATCGCGGCGCGAACAATCCGGAAAACGCCGGCACGATGTACACGCCGCCGTTGTCGGGCACCGACCGTGCGAGTTCTTCAATCGCCGCCGCGGATGGGATGATGCCCAGGTTGTCGCGCAGCCACTGCACGAGCGATCCGGTCACCGCGATCGACCCTTCCAGCGCGTACACAGCCGGCTGATCGTCGAACTGATAAGCGACCGTCGTCAGCAGCCCGCATGTCGAGCGAACCGGTTCGGTTCCGGTGTTCAGCAGCACGAAGCACCCGGTACCGTAGGTATTCTTCGATTCGCCGGCGTTGAAGCACGCTTGCCCGACGAGCGCCGCCTGCTGATCGCCGAGATTTCCGCAGACGGGGATTTCGGCGCCGAAGCATCCGGTTGGCGAAGTTCTTCCGAATCCATTGCGCGAGCTGGACGACGTGATCGTCGGCAGCATCGATCGAGGAATGTCGAGTCGCGCCAGCATCGAGTCATCCCACTGGCGAGACTCGATGTTCATCAGCAGCGTGCGACTCGCGTTCGTCACATCGGTGACATGCGATCCGCTCAGGTTCCAGATCAACCAGCTATCAATCGTCCCAAATAGCGCATCCCCCCGTTTAGCCGCGGCGTCCACGCCGCGTTCGTTGCGCAGCATCCATGCGAGCTTCGGTCCCGAGAAATAAGTCGCCGGTGGCAATCCGGTGATCCGCCGAATCCCCGCGCCGCTTTTGGCTTCCAATTCATCGCACATTTCTTTCGTGCGCGTGTCCTGCCAGACGATCGCGTTGCACAGTGGCAAACCGGTTCGCCGATCCCACACCACTGTCGTCTCGCGCTGATTCGCGATCCCAATCGCGCCGATGTCACCTGGCCTCGCCTCCGCGCGCACGATCGCCTCGGCCCCCACTTCCTGCGTGCGCTGCCAAATCTCGGTCGGATCGTGCTCCACCCACCCCGGCTGCAGAAAGATCTGCCGATGCTCGCGCTGGCTCATCGCGACCAGATGCGTGCGATCGAAGATGCAGCACCGCGTGCTGGTGGTGCCTTGGTCGATCGATGCGATGAAGCGCGGCATGGCTCTTTCGTAGCACGGGTTTTCAACCCGTGCAATTCATCGCGGTCTACGCGCCCCCTTCGCCTGCGGCGCGGCCCTCAGCGGATCTTCTGGCCAAGAGTGTTTGGGATATCGCACGCGAAGGTCTTTGCGAACCTGGAAATAGGTCGTCGCCCAAAAGCTCTTCAGATCGTTCGTGATTTGCACGGGCCGATAGTTCGGGCCGAGCAGATGCAACAACAATAGAACGCGCCCGGCCGCGAGGCGCGGCGTTTCAGTCCAGCCGAATACTTCCTGCAAACGCACTGCCAGCACGGGGCCAGCGGCATTCGCGTAATCGATCTTGTGCGATTGCCCGCTGGGCACCGTGAGCTCCCGGGGCGCATGTTCGTCGACCAGACGATCGAGCGGATACGGCAACCGAACGCGAATCAGCGAGACAAGATCAGCTCGGCGGACCTCGTCGACGCTGCGCTTGCCAGCGCATGCTTCGGCAACGATCTCGCGCCCGTCCAATGCCGGCCATGCCTGCTCGGGCATGTGTTGACGGAGGAAATTCACCCGCGCGATCAGCTCGCTGGCCGCCTCGTTGGCGTTGATGATTTCGCTGGCCATCGGTGCGACCACGTCGGCCAGCACTTGCGCGGCGCGCAGTGGATCGACTTGCGCATCGTGCGTCTCGCGCAGCACCAGATCGTGATAGGTGACTCGGTTCACGCCCACGACGCGCTGACGTTCCGCGTCGAAGACGACATCGCGCTCCCGTCGGATCGCGGCGGGAAACAATTCCTCCAGCCATTCAGATCTGATCCCGCTGGCCATTCGCACGGTCGCCTGCTGCGCGGGATTTCGTTCATCGTGTCGCGCATCGGCAGCGACGAA
>JACMJD010000681.1 GCA_014380825.1 Phycisphaerae bacterium
CGGGCAGCTCGTCGCCATCGCGCTGATCCGTCTGTACAATCATCCGCAGACGGTCTGGCTGTATCAAAGTGCGCTGCCGGTGATGATGGCGTATGTCGCGCGCTTCGGTTGGATTGTGTTGCTCGCGGCCGGCGCGACCTTTACCGCACCGTGGCGAAGTTTGCGGGACTTGGCCGCGGTGGATGGTGCGTCGTCGTTCGCCGCCGCTCGATATGTTGTCTGGCCGCTCGCGTGGCCGCTGCTGGGGGCGAGTGCGTTGTTCGTCACGGCCCTATCATTGAGCGAAGTTCCCGCGACGGTCCTGCTCGCGCCGCAGCAGCCGCCGATGCTCGTCCCGCTGTTGATGACCTGGGTTCATATGTTGCGTTACGACCCGATGATCGAAGCGTCGCTTTTGAGCGCGGGAATAATCGTCGCCATTGGAGTCGTCGCCGTCGGTCTATGGATTCTGGGGCGACGAAAATCACAAATCACAAATCACAAATCACAAAGAAGCTCCAATGCAAAAACATCAAATCTCAAAAGCACGCCCACGCGCGCGTTTTTCAGTTTTGGATTTTGGAACTTCTTTGTGATTTGTCTTTTGAGTTTTGGAGCTTCCGCCCTGAGCGGCTGCGATGCGAGATCATCGGCCAAAGCCGTCTGGCTCGACACTGGTACCGGCCCCGGCCAGGTCGTTTATCCCCGAGCGATCTGCTACTCGCCTGGCGACGACACGTTCTTCATCGTCGATCGCAGCGCGCACGTGCAGCAAATCGATCGTGCCGGCAACTGCCTGATGGACTGGCACATGCCGCAGTCGCAGCAGGGCAAACCGGTGGGCCTTTCGATCGGGCCGGATGGGAATCTGTATGTGCCGGATACGCACTATCATCGCGTGATCGTCTACAAAACGAACGGCGAGAAGATTCGCGAGTTTGGCGGCAAGGGAAGCGAGCCCGGCCAGTTTATCTACCCGACCGATATCGCGTTCGATTCGCGCGGTTACATGTTCATCGCGGAATACGGCGACAACGACCGAATTCAGGTGTTCGATGCGAGCGGCAAGTTCGCGTATCGGTTCGGCGCCTTCGGCGATCGCGACGGAGAATTTTCCCGGCCGCAATCAATCGTCATCGAGAACGACTACTTATATGTGACCGACGCGTGCAATCACCGGATCGTCGTCTTCAAAACCGACGGCACGTTCGTCCGCAACATGGGCAAAGTCGGCTCCGGCCCCGGCGAATATCGGTTCCCCTACGGCCTGGACATCGACAGCGATGGCGACCTGATCGTCTGCGAATTCGGCAACAATCGCGTGCAGAAGATCGACAAGCAGACCGGAAAAAGAAAAGCTATCTGGGGCGGTCCCGGAAGAGAGACCGGCCAACTCGCATATCCCTGGGGCGTGGCCGTGGATAAAGACGATCGCGTGATCGCGGTGGACGCGGGGAACAATCGGTTGCAGGTGTTCAGGTTCTGAATTTCGTGGCACGGGTTTCCAACCCGTGCATTCTTTTGCGAAGCAAAACTACGGGTTGGAAACCCGTGGCACGACATGCAAACGGCGCTACTCGAATCCCTCTCCTCTCCGCTCGCCGCCATGCCGCTGAGCTTCGAGTACATGCGCTGGTGGCAGGCGGGTCTGTTGTTCCTTGGGCTATCGCTCCCCGTCGCGCTTCTGGCAATTCGATCTCTTGCGGGACTTGGGCCCGTGCGTCGATGGGTGGCGCTCGGCGTGCGATTGTCGGTTTTGCTCGTCGCGGTGCTGATCGTCGCCGGCGCGCGGTGGCAGCGACAGAACAAGGACGTCGAAGTCATCGTGATGCGCGATGTCAGCCTGTCGACGCGAAACGTCGCGGATTATCCGGGCGAATCGCTCAGCAAATCGGTGGATGATTATCTAATCGCGGCGTCGAACTCGGACCAGAAGCTGAAGAAGCCCGACGATCGCATCGGCGTGATCGGGTTTGGGTCGACGTCGCAAATCGACGCGATGCCGAACACGAAGCTGGCGCTCGATCAACGTGCGATCCGCACCGTAGGCAATGGCACCGACGTCGCCTCCGCTATCCAACTCGCACTAGCGACGTTTCATCGCGATGCGCTGCACCGGCTGGTGCTCGTGTCGGATGGCAATCCGACGGCGGGCGAATTGGAAACCGCGATCACCGCCGCCAGCGCGCAGGGTGTGCCGATCGACGTGATGCCGCTGAACTACGACGTGAAGAGTGAAGTGCTGGTCGAGCGATTCACCGCGCCAACCTGGAAGCGCGAGAACGAGCCGTTCTCGATCGAAGTGATCCTCCGATCGACGAACGCGCAGGCCGTCAACGGCAAGATGACTGTGACGCACAACGGCCAGCCGATGGACCTTGATCCATCGACGGCGGGCGTGCAGCCGGCGCGGATCATCACGCTCCAGCCTGGCCGAAACGTGCAGCGCGTGCAGGTGCCGCCGCTAGAAGGGTCGAACGTCATCCATCAGTTTCGCGCGATCTTCGAAGGCGAGAACGTGACAGCCGAGGTGAAGTCGCAAGGCGGCGACAAGAACGCGGTGGCTGCGGCGCGCAACCGCGCCGGCGATACGCTCACCGACAACAACGTGGCTGAGGCGTTTACGTTCGTGCGCGGTAAGGGAAAAGTTCTGTACGTCGACAACGTCGCCGAAGGTCGCGGGCAAATCCTTCGCAAGGCCCTGACCGACGAAGGCATTAATCTCGAAGATCGCATCGTCGGCGTCGATGGTTTCCCCAAGAGTCTGATCGAGTTGCAGAACTACGACGCTGTGATACTGGCAAACGTCCCGCGCGGCGCGGGCGGGCTGGAAGATGAGCAGCAGAAGATGTTGGCCGCTTATGTGCACGACATGGGCGGCGGGCTCGTCGTCATCGGCGGCGATCAGGCGTTCGGCGCCGGTGGGTGGGGCGGCAGCAAGCTGGAAGAGATTCTTCCGGTCGACATGGACATTCCCGCGCAGCGCCAAATGCCCAAGGGCGCGCTGGTGATGGTCATGCACTCCTGCGAATTCAAGGACGGCAATTACTGGGGCGAACAGTGCGCGCTCAAGGCGATCGAAACCCTCAGCCATCGCGATGAGATCGGCGTAATCAGCTTCGCCTGGCACGCGGGCGGCGCGCAATGGGATTTCCCGTTGGCGGAAAGAGGCGACGGCTCAAAGGTGAACGCCGCCGTCAAGAATATGCAGCTCGGCGACATGCCGGACTTCGATCAGACGCTTGATCTGGCGCTGAACGGCGTGAACGGACGCGGCGGATTGAAGGATTCGGACGCGCGGCAGAAGCACATCATCATCATCTCCGACGGCGACCCGTCGCCGCCTAAACCGCAGCTCGTCGCCGATCTGAAGGCGGCGAAGGTCACCGTGTCGACGGTCAGCGTTTATCCACACGATCAATCCGATAAAGGCCTGCCGCCAACGATGCAGCGCATAGCGCGCGAACTTGGCGGCCGCGCGTACGGGCCCATCAACAGCAATCCGAATCAGTTGCCGCAGATATTCATCAAAGAGGCAACCGTCGTTCGCCGCAGCCTGATCACGGAGGACAAGAAGGGCATCGAGGTCAAGCTCACTCCCAGCAGCAGCGAGCTGGTGAAGGGCCTGAATTCTTTCCCGTCGGTGTTCGGATTTGTGCTGACGAGCAAGAAACCGAGCCCGCAGATCGAGATGCCGCTGGTTGGCGGGAAGAACAACGATCCGCTGCTGGCGCACTGGCAGACCGGACTGGGCAAGGCCGCGGTGTGGACGAGCGACGCGCACAACAAGTGGGCTGCCAACTGGATGGGCTCGGGCGAGTATTCGAAATTCTGGTCGCAGGTGGTGCGGAGCGTTTCGCGTCCGCCGATGAGCGCGGATTTCGACGTGCAGACGACGCAGATCGGCGACAAGGGAAAGATCACGGTCGAAGCGCTCAATCGCGACAGCGCGTTCCTGAATTTCCTTTCGATCAACGGCCAGGTGCTCGGGCCGGATATGCAACCGCATAACGTTAAGCTGGTGCAGACCGGCCCCGGCACGTACGTCGGCGAATTCGATGCGACGAATCCGGGCACGTACGTCGCCGTGCTGAACAGCCGCGGGCCCAGCGGTGAGGGCGGCGTGATGTTGACCGGCATGGCCGTCAATAGCTCGCCGGAGCTCCGCGATTTGAAAAGCAACGCCGCGCTGCTGCAAGAGATCGCCAATCGCACCGGCGGCCGAATGCTCGAGCCGTTCGACTCAGGCACCGCCGATCTGTTCTCCCGTGAAAACCTGCGGCAAACCGCGTCGCCGCTGCCGATCTGGGATCTGCTGGTCCCGCTGCTGCTGGCGATGATGATTTTCGACGTCGCCACGCGAAGAATCGCATGGGATTGGCTGGCCACGAAACGCCTGGCGATCGGCGCCGCGGAAAAGGTGCGCGGGTTTACCGTGGTGCGAAAGGTCGAGTCGCGGCAGTCGCTCGATGCGCTGAAACGAGTCAGGGAAGAAGCTTCCGCAACGCCGGTCGCGGGGCGGCCGGGTACCGCCCCGCAGCGACCGGCGGTGTCGCGCCCCCCTACCCGCGCGAAGTTAGAAGCGGAAACG
>JACMJD010000682.1 GCA_014380825.1 Phycisphaerae bacterium
CACCACCGGACAGCTGCGTGCTCGGTTGGCCTAGCTTGATGTAGCTCAGACCGACGTCGTTGATGGCTTTGAGCATCTGATAAATGCGCGGGAAGTTTTCGAAGAAGCTCAGCGCTTCTTCGACCGTCATGTTCAGCACTTCGCTGATGTTCTTGCCACGATAATGAATCTCCAGCGTCTCGGCGTTGTAGCGCGAGCCGTGACATACTTCGCAGTCGACGTACACGTCCGGCAGGAAGTGCATCTCGATGCACTTGGTGCCCTGACCCGTGCACGCTTCGCAGCGGCCGCCCTTGACATTGAATGAAAAGCGGCCGGCTTCGTAGCCGCGGATTTTCGCTTCGCGCGTCTTGGCGAAGATCTTGCGGATCTCGTCGAAGACGCCTGTGTACGTCGCTGGATTGCTTCGCGGCGTGCGACCGATCGGCGATTGATCGATCTCGATCACCTTGTCGATCTTGTTCACGCCGCTCAGCGCCTTGTGCGCCCCCGCCTTCACTTTCGAGCCGTACAGCTTGCGCTTAAGCGCGGGGATGAGCGTCTGATTGATGAGTGTGGATTTTCCGGAACCGGACACGCCGGTGATGCAGATCAACCCACCGAGCGGAATGCGGGCGGTGACGTTCTTCAGGTTGTTCGCGGTGCAGCCTTTGATTTCGAGGCAGAGGCGTTCCGGATCCACCGGCCGACGGACTTCGGGGGCGGCGATCGAATATTCGCCGGTCAAATACTTAAGCGTGCTGGAGTTTTCCTTGTTGCCGATGATTCCCGAGAAATCGGATCCGGCGGCGTTTCGCTTTGCTGCGGTTTTGCGCGGGGATGTATCAAGCAACGCATTGACCGGACCTGCAACGACCAGCTCTCCACCGTGCGCTCCCGCGCCGGGACCGACGTCGATGAGATAATCCGCGGCGCGGATGCAGTCCTCATCGTGCTCGACCATCAGCACGGTGTTGCCGATGTCGCGCAGGCGAAGCAGCGTGCGAATCAGCCGCTGATTGTCGCGCTGATGCAGGCCGATCGTCGGTTCATCCAGAACGTAGCAGACGCCGACGAGGCCGCTTCCAACTTGCGTCGCCAGTCGAATGCGCTGCGCTTCACCGCCCGAAAGCGAACCGGTTTTGCGATCGAGCGTGAGATAACCTAGACCCACGTCGACCATGAATCCAAGTCGCGCCGCGATTTCGCGCTCGATTGGCTCAGCGATCTTCTTTCCCTCTTCGCCAAGATGCAGGTTCTCGAAGAAATTCTTCGCGTCCTCGACCGTCATGGATGAGACATCGTGAATCGAGTATCCGGGCAGGCGCGGCATCTTCGCCGGAATATCGACCTTGCTGTTCTTTCCGTTCTTCTTCTTGCCATTGCCGTTTGTTTCAAGCGCGGGCGAGACGCCCACGCCACGGTCGTCGCACGGCAGCGCGCTGGAAAAACTATCGAGCGTGTGCAGTCTGACGCACAGCGCTTCTTTGCGCAGTCGCGTGCCGCAGCACGTCGGGCAGAGCTGATCGCTCATGTACTGATGCAGGCGATGCTTCACCCATTCGCTTTCGGTGTTCTCGAATCGGCGTTGCAAGTTCGGAATGATGCCTTCGAATTCCGTGCCGGTGCTGGCATCGCCTTTCGCATCGGTGCCGTACATCAAAATCGCTTTGACGTTTTTGGGGATGTCCTTGTACGGCTGCGTGTAGCTGATGCCGAAGTCGCGAGCGAACTGTCGCAGCACGCGGCTGTAGAAAATGTTCATCCGCTTGCCGTTTTTTCGCCACGCTTCGATCGCACCGTTTTCCAGCGATAGCGATTCGTCGTTCACGATCATGTCCGGATCGAACTCGTTGATCGTGCCCAGGCCATGACATTCCTCACACGCGCCGTGTGGGCTGTTGAAGCTGAAGATGCGCGGCTCCAGTTCGCCGAGCGACACGTGCGGATGCACCGGGCAGGCGAACTTTTCGCTGAAGATGTTGTCGGTCCAACCACCGCCCGGAGCAGCGACGGAAACGATCACCGTGCCTTGTGAAAGTTTGGTCGCCGTTTCGATCGAGTCGGCCAGGCGCGATCGAATCTCGGGTTTCAGCACGATTCGATCGACGATGGCTTCAATATTGTGGGCGAAGGTTTTCTTCAGCTCGGGAATCGTGCCGCCTAGCTCGATGACTTCGCCATCGATGCGCGCGCGGACGAAGCCCTGCTTCTGCATCGCGGTGAACGCTTCCTTGTGTTCGCCTTTCATTCCGCGGATCAGCGGCGCGAGGATCATCACCTTCGCTCCCGGCGGATATTGCATCACGGCATCGACAATTTGCGATGGCGTCTGCGAGCTGATGATCCGCCCGCATTCCCAGCAGCGCGGCGTGCCGGCGCGGGCGAAAAGCACGCGCAGGTAATCGTAAATCTCGGTGGTCGTGGCGACGGTCGAGCGCGGGTTCGACGAAGCCGACCGCTGCTCGATCGCGATCGTCGGCGGCAAACCCTCGATCTCGTCGATGTCCGGCTTCTGAAGCTGCTCGAGAAACTGTCGGGCGTACGCGCTGAGCGATTCGACGTACTTCCGCTGTCCCTCGGCGTACACAGTGTCGAACGCGAGCGTCGATTTGCCGGAACCGGACAGGCCGGTGACGACGACGAGTTGATCGCGTGGGATTTCCACGTCGATGTTCTTCAGATTGTGCTCGCGAGCACCTTTGATTCGAATCGCTTTTGAAGTCATGTGTGAAGCTCAGGACAGACCGAGTAAGGATACTACGCGCGTGACCGCCCGAAATCAGAACCGATCATTGTACGGCGGATGTACGGGCGGGCAACCTTCCCCTCGTAAGATGTTTTCACGCATAATTCCGCGCATGAAATATCTCGCCTCCGCACTCATTGTGACTCTGGTCACGTCACTCGCACTGGCCGCCGATTATCCGCCCGCGGCGACGCAGCCAATCTTTCCGCCGGCTTTGCCTTGGAGTGGGAAAACGCGCGAGTTGGCGTTGAAGCCGGACGACAAGTGGGCTACGCCGTGCGAAGCGTCCGGGTTTCGACTTTCACCGGATTACAACGACACGATCGCGTGGCTGAAGAAGCTCGTCGATGCCGCGCCGCAGCAGTTGAAGATGGTCTCCCTCGGCAAGAGTCCCGAAGGCCGCGAGATCTGGATGGTGATCGCGTCGAGGGAAGGAAACTTCGATCCGCAATCGCTGAAGAATGCCAACAAACCGATCTTCTTAGCGCAGGCGGGAATTCACTCCGGCGAGATCGACGGCAAAGACGCTGGCATGATGCTGCTGCGTAATCTGACCGTCACCGGCAAACAATCCGCGCTGCTCGATCGCGCGAACTTTCTGTTCGTCCCGATCTTCAGCGTCGACGCGCACGAACGCCGCTCGCGCTTCACGCGATCCAATCAAAATGGTCCTGAGATCGCCGGCTGGCGAACGACGTCGCGCAATCTCAACCTCAATCGCGACTATGCGAAAATCGACACGGCCGAGATGCGCGCGATGGTGAAGGCGCTGAACGATTGGGAGCCCGATCTTTATTACGACCTGCACGTGACGGACGGCTCGGACTACAACTATGACATCACCTGGGGCGCGAACGGCCCGCACGCGCATTCGCCGAACATTGCGAATTTTCTTCAGCAAACACTCACGCCGATGCTCGCGAAATCGCTCAGCGATGCCGGTCACTTTCCTGGCCGACTGGTGTTCGAAGTCGACAACATGAACCCCGAAAAGGGCTTGCAGGAGATGACGGCCGAGGCGCGATATTCGCACGGCTACGGCGACGCGAGGCACATTCCGTCGATCCTCGTCGAAAACCACGCGCTGCGAACGTACGACCAGCGCGTCCTCGGCACATACGTGCTGCTCGAATCGACGATGCGCGCGATCGGCGAGAAGTCGAAGGACTTGAAAGATGCGATCGCCAAAGATCGCGCCGCGCGGCCGGAGACGATTCCGCTCGCCTTCGACGAATCGCCGAACCCCGAGATGATCGAATACGCCAGCGTCGAGTTTCGCCACACGCCCTCACCCATCAGCGGCGGCGTACGTGTCGAGTGGCTGGGCAAACCGAAAACGCTTCGCGTGCCGTACATTCGCACGAACAAAGTTGTCGCCAGCGCCAAGCGACCGAAGGCGTACATCGTTCCACCCGGTTGGCCGGAGGTGATCGATCGATTGAAAGCACACGGGATTCAGATGGAAACGTTGGATGCGGCGCGCGCGGTCGATGTCACGATGTATCGCATCAACGATGCGAAGCTGATGACCGAGCCGTTCGAAGGGCACATCGGTCTGAGCGAGCTGAAAGCGGCGCCGGAACAGCGCAAGGAAACGTTCGCGTCGGGATCGGTGCGCATCTCAACCGATCAACCGTTAGGCAATCTCGCAATCGTGCTGCTGGAACCGATGTCGCCGGACTCGTTTCTGCGCTGGGGTTTCTACAGCGAGATTCTCCAGCGCACGGAATACATCGACGCGTACATCATCGAACCGATGGCCGAGCGGATGATGAAAGACGATTCGAAGCTGGCGGCTGAGTTCCTGAAGAAACTCGCGGAGGACAAGGAGTTCGCATCCAGTCCGGCGAAGCGACTGGAGTGGTTCTATCAGAAGACCCCGTTCATCGATGAGCGATGGCGTTTGTATCCGGTTGCGCGCGAGGAGTGATCGCGCGCTAAGCCGCAAGCGGCTTGCGGATTGGCACGTTCGTCGCACGTCCTGAAGAACGAAGGAAATTCGTTATGCCGATCGCGCAGCTCCGCGAGGTGAAGGATTACCGGACGCAACGGTTCGGCGCCAGCGGCGTTTTCATGCGCTTTCCCGGTCTAGAATTGCTGACACGCGAGCCGATAGAGATGCGGGATCCTGTGCGCATGAAGCGAATCGCCGGTAGGATATTCTTCGCGGTCGTCACGATTGCAGCGTCGTCATGTACGGCGCCGCGCGGGCCGCTGGTCGTGAGCGATCCGGATCCGTCGATCAAGATCCCGGCGATCAAGGTCGCGGTGGCGGACAGAGATCTGTCGAGCGTGCGGCAAATGGTCAAAGATCTTGAAAGCGACGATGCCGCCGTGCGGTTTTATTCGATCGGCGGGCTACGCCGACTAACCGGCGAGAACTTCGGGTATCTTTATTACGAAGAGACTGAAGAGCGCAGGCCGGCGACGAAGCGCTGGCAAGCCTGGCTGACGCAGGTCGAACAATCGGCAACGCGTGACGGACCCGATGCGTCAACCGACGCACTGTCAACGCCGGCCACGCAACCGTGAAGGTCTGTCGACATGGCTTTGGACTCCGATCAAGAACATAAGCTGACGATCAACCTGAGCACTGATCCGACGCTGCTCGGCTCGGCGCGGACGGCGATCGAGAAGCTCGCCGCCACGCATAAGTTCGACGCCCAGAGCTGCGAAGAGATCGGCTTGGTCGTGAACGAGGCGCTGGCGAACGTAATTCGCCACGCCTACGGCGTCGGCACGGATGGCCCGATCCAAATCGACGTGATAGTGCTGGATGGCGAACTGACCATCAAGATGCGTGATTGGGGCAAAGGCGTGAACCCGGACAAGCTTCCGCCATCGCCCGCGTCGATCGATCCGCTCAAGCCCGGCGGGCTGGGGTTGATGTGCATGCGTCGGATGATGGACTCGGTCGTGTTTGAACCGCAGCCGGATGGTATGCTATTGACGATGAAGCGCAAGCGCGCCGTGCGCGATGCGACGCCAACGGTAGCGGCGGCATCGTCGTCAGCAGACACTCGGAAGAAATAGCGGGACAGCAATGAGCGAATTACGGACCGACACCGACCTGATTCCCACAGCGCGACAAGAGGGTGATGCAATGCTCGCGACCGTGCGTGGCGAGATCGATCTGCACAACAGTCCGGAGCTGCGCGGCGCGCTGCTCGATCTGTTGACTCGCACCAGTGCGAAAAAGGTGATCCTGAACTTGGCGCAAGTGCCATACATGGATTCCAGCGCGATCGCCGTCCTGGTCGAAATGCTGCAAAAGCTCCGTCGCGCCGGCGGCAAAATCTGCCTCACCAATCTCCAGCCCCGCGTTAAAAGCCTGCTCGAAATCGCCCGGCTGGATTCCATTTTTATCCTCGTGGCGACGGAAGAGGAAGCGTTGAAGAAATAAGAGAGGGTAGAGGTTAGAGGATAGAGGGTAGGCGAATTGCTCCTTCCTAACCTCTAACCTCTACCCTCTAACCTCTCATGAATTTGCTCCTTCGCCCCATCACGATCCTCGGCGCCCGCGTCCTTGACGGCTTGGAATTCCTCGGCGGCATGGGTTATCTGCTGCTGGACACCATCGCCGCAGTGCGGATCGCGCTGTTCGGCACGCGCGGCCGTCGAATGGCCTGGGCGAACCTGTGGGCGCAGATGGTTCGCGTGGGCGTGCGGTCGATCGCGATCGTCAGCCTGGTGGTGTTCTGCATCGGCGCGATCCTGGCGCTGCAGATGGCGCCGATCCTCAAAGACTACGGCGCGGTCTCCAAAGTGGCGGACATTATCTCGGTCTCCATGTTCCGCGAGCTTGGCCCGCTGGTCAGCGCGATCGTCTTGACCGGCTTCGCCGGCGCCAGCATCGCCGCCGAGATGGGCTCGATGGTCGTCTCCGAAGAAATCGAAGCCCTCGAAGCCTCCGCCATCCACCCGGTGAGATTCCTCGTCGTCCCGCGCGTGCTGGCCACCACGGTGATGATGGTCTGTCTGGCGGTGGTCGGTGATCTAATGGGCGTGCTCGGCGGCATGCTGATCAGCCGCGCGTTTCTCGGCATCAGCTTCCTGCAATACAGCACGCACACGTTCGACAGCGTGCAGATCAAAGATTTCATCACGGGCTTATTCAAAGCCGGCGTCTTCGGCGCGATCATCAGCTCGCTGGCGTGTTACCTGGGGCTAGGTGTAACAGGCGGCGCGCAGGGTGTCGGTAACGCGACGACACGCACGGTCGTGCTGACGATCGTGATGCTGATCGTCGTCGACCTGATGTTCACGAGCGTGTTTTACTACCTGGGAATCTGATGCCCGAGATCGCGATCAAAGTTGATTCGGTCACCAAGATCTACGGCACGCGCAAGGTCCTCGACGCGATCAAGCTGGATGTCTATCAAGGCGAGACGCTCGTGATCCTCGGCGGCTCGGGGTCCGGGAAAAGCACGCTCTTGCGAGTGATGATCGGGAACGTCCTTCCGGATCAAGGCGACATCGTCGCGCTGGGCAAATGCATCTGCAAAATGTCGGCGGCGGAGCTGGACGATTATCGAAAATCGGTCGGCGTGCTGTTTCAGAGCGGCGCGCTCTATAACTCGATGAGCGTCGCCGACAACATCGCGCTGCCGCTGCGCGAGCATTCAGAATTACCCGAAGAGACGATCGGCATCATGGTGAAGATCAAGCTGGAGCTGGTTGGCCTGCGTGAAAGCGCTGAAAAGATGCCTGCCGAACTGTCGGGCGG
>JACMJD010000683.1 GCA_014380825.1 Phycisphaerae bacterium
AATGCTGGTCCCAATGGTGGTAGAACAATCGTCGCGCGGGGAACGCGCGTTCGACATTTACTCCCGCCTGCTGAAGGAAAACATCATCTTCCTCGGCACGCCGATAGACGATAACGTCGCGAACCTTGTGATCGCGCAGATGCTTTTCCTCGCGGCTGAGGACCCGGAGAAGGATATCAATCTTTACATCAACTCCCCCGGCGGATCGATTACTGCGGGCCTCGCGATCCTCGATACCATGAATCTAGTGGAGCCTGATATCGTGACGTATTGTCTCGGACAAGCGGCGTCGATGGGCGCGGTACTGCTCGCCGCGGGGACCAAGGGCAAGCGCTACACGCTCCCGCACTCGCGCATTCTCATCCACCAGCCTTCGATGAGCGGCTTGGCCGGACAGGCCGCCGACATCGACATCTACGCCAAGGAAATCTTGCGCATGCGGGAAACGTTGAACGGAATCCTTGCCGACGCATGCGGACAGCCTGTGGAACGCATCGCCCGCGACGTGGATCGCGACTACATTATGTCGTCGCAGCAGGCGCTCGAATACGGCATCATCGACCGTATCATCGCCAGCCGCGATCTCACCCCTGTGAAGAAATAGTTTGTGGAGGAAGGGCGTCCTGGACAAAGGGCGCCCTGAACCGCACTTAGATATTCGGGGTAAACAGCCGCAAGACAAGAAGCGTTAATGCGCCCACCAGCGCCGAAGCCGGTATCGTCAGCACCCACGCCCACACGATCGTCGTCGCCAATCCCCACCGCACAGCCTTCATCCGCTGAATCGACCCGACACCGGCAATCGCCCCGGCGATCACGTGCGTGGTCGACACCGGCATTCCAAGATGACTGGAAGCGAGGATGGAGACCGCCGCGGCCGTTTCCGCCGCAAAGCCTCCGCGAGGCTTCAATCTCGTCAACCGTCCACCCATAGTACGGACGATGCGCCATCCGCCGCTCAGAGTGCCCAACGCGATCGCAAGATGCGCCGCGAAGATGACCCAGATTGGCACATCCAGCGATACAATCATACCGGTCGTGAACAACACCCCGGTGATGATGCCCATCGTTTTCTGCGCGTCATTCGTGCCGTGCGCAAAACTGAAAATCGCGGCCGAGACCAATTGCAGCTTACGGAAATACACGTCCATCCGCTTCGGCGAAGAATTCCGAAACATCCAATAGATCGCGATCATAATCGCATAGGCGAACAGCATGCCCAGCAAAGGAGCGATCAAAATGAACGCCATTGTCTCGAACCACACATCGGGATTCAACGCATCGAAGCTTTGAAACAGCCCGCGTGTGATGGCAACCTTCGCCATCCCCGCGCCCGCATAGCCGCCGAGCAGCGCGTGCGAAGAACTCGTAGGCAACCCGAAGTACCAAGTCACCAAATCCCAAACAATCGCCCCGATCAGCCCCGCCAAAATCACATAGGGCGTAACCACGTCCATGTTGACGCCCTTGATCACCGTCTTCGCCACTTGGGTACCGAATCCAAAAGCCGCCGCGAAGTTCCAGAACGCTGCCCACATCACGGCTTGGCCAGGCGAAAGTACGCGCGTGGCAACGATCGTCGCGACAGAATTCGCGGCATCGTGAAACCCGTTAATGTAATCGAATACGAGCGCTACAGCGATGATTACGACGACGAGAAGGAGCGTGCCATCCATGCGGGTGCCGGTCTAACTGTTCTTGACGACCACGTTCTGCAGCGCATCGGCCACGTCTTCGCAGTAGTCAGTAGTCTGCTCCAGCAGTTCGTAAATCTCTTTCAGCTTCATGATCTGAATGGGATCCTTCTCATAGGCGAACAGGTCACGAACCGCCGCACGAACCACGTCATCGGTAACATCTTCGATACGGTTGATCTCAATGCAATGCTCGAGAATTTTCGCATTCGAGTTCAGCGCCTCAAAAGCCGCTTCTAAACTCTTTGCGGAAGCGACGATGTTCTGGCACACCTCAATCATCACCGGAGTCACCGGATTCAGGTTATAGATCACCATCCGGTGCGACACTTCTTCGATCGAATCGATCACGTCGTCCAGGTGCGTGGAAAGGGAGTGAATGTCTTCAGGATCGAGCGGTGTGATGAACGTCTGGTTCAACAGCCGAAACACTTCGTGGATCACCTCATCGGCTTTACGCTCGAGGATGCCTATTTGCTCGGCAGCCTCCGACAGATGCGAATTCCCTCCCTGGGCGCCCTTTAGTAGCAGGTCGGCTGCCTGGGTAGTGTATCGCACCTGATCCAAAAACAGCGCAAAGAACTTCTCTTCCTTTGGAAGGAACCTCATAAGACCTCAGCTGACGGGAGCATAACGGTAAGGGACAGTTCGGACCTTTATCTTCTCAACGTGCGACACAGCAGGTCAATACACGATTGGTTACGATTCCGTTAAGACGGGAAGTAGCGTACTGTTTTCCGCTTCCGATCCTTCCGGATCGAGATAGCGGAGATCCAACAACCTTTGCGGCTCAATATTGCCCATGGCGGACACCAGATTCTCCTTCAGGAAAGGATGGTCCTGCTCCAGATCGGTTAGAATGTCCCGCAGGGACCTGCGCACGGTTCCAGTCTTCTGTGAACAACCGCACGGAATCACCGGCGCGCCTAACGACGCCGCGTAGCGCGTAGTGATATCTTCGGTGACGAACACCAGCGGCCTTATCAAACGAAAGTCCTTCTTGCGCGAATGCGTCACCGCAGGCAAAGCGCTGAGGCGGCCGGTAAACATCGCATTTCGCAAAAGCGATTCGCAAAAATCGTCAGCCGTATGGCCTAATGCGACAACATTTGCGCCAAGCTCGCGCGCAATCTCGTACACGGCACGGCGGCGAAACCGGCTGCACATATCGCATCCATGATCGGGCTGCTCATCGATCAGGCGCAACGACGGCCCATCGCGCTTATACACCCAATCGATGCCGCGATCCTTCAGGTATTCCGCAAACGGAGCGATGGGCCGCAGAAACTTTCCCTGCTCCACCGTGAA
>JACMJD010000684.1 GCA_014380825.1 Phycisphaerae bacterium
CGCCATCCTCGCAAGCGAAGACATCGGCAACGCCGATCCGCAGGCGATCATTGTCGCGGCGGCGGCGTTCGATATCGTCGAAAAAATCGGCATGCCCGAAGCGCAGCTTACGCTCGGCCAAGCCGCGATTTATATGGCCACCGCGCCGAAGAGCAACGCGTCGGCGCTGGCGATCTGGGCCGCAATGTCGGACGTGAAGGAAGGCCGCACGCTGCCCGTCCCCAAGCATCTCAAAGACACGCACTACGAAGGCGCCAAACGCTTCGGCCACGGCAAGGGATACAAGTACGCGCACGACTTTCCCGGCGGCGTGGTGGATCAGGATTATCTTGGCGTCGACAAAACCTACTACCAGCCCACCGATCGCGGTTTTGAGGCGCAGATCGCCAAACGCCTGGCAGATTGGCGAAAAAAGGCCGATTCTGCCCCCAAAACCGACTCTGATGAACCGGCAAGTGGGGAGCGGGCGTAATATTAAAATGTTTACTGAGCGCAGGTTAATCGGTTTACCGACCAAGATTATTCGGTAGTATGCGAATGTCGTACACCAATGTGTTGTGAAGCGAAACGCGAAGCGGAGCGCACTTTCGTTTCCGGTGGCCGATGAGGGTTGGGCAATCCTTCCCTTCTGCGTCGAACTGAAGTGGACGCGAATCCTTGCTCGCGCGAAATGATTAGCTGGTGACCGGTACGTACGCGCGCGTGTGAAGTTTTGGTTCGCGGCAAACGAGGAAACGGTCTCATGTCCGAACACAGCAAAGCGGCGCTCCGCCGCCAACTCCGCGATACGCTCGCCAACCTCAGCGAAGCCGACCGTCACGCCAAGAGCGTGGCCGCTTGTTCGCTGCTCGCGGCTTCGCCGGAATTTCACGTCGCGCGCGTGGTCATGCTCTTCCTTTCGATGCCGACGGAAGTCGACACGTCGTCGCTGGCGCTGCGCGCCTGGCAGACCGGGAAGACCGTCGTCGTGCCGAAAGTCTCGTGGGACCAGCGGCGAATGCTGCCGGTGGAAATCACAACTCTGAGCGACGCGAACATCACCACGACTGGCCCGGGCGTGCGCGAACCGATCGCCGGAACTCCGGCGCCGCTGCGCGACATCGACCTGGTCATTGTGCCAGGCCTGGGTTTCACGCAGCGCGGTTTTCGCATCGGGCGAGGCATGGGCTTTTACGATCGCTTCCTAGCGCAGAGCGATTTCATCGGCGTCTCGTGCGGCTTGGCGTTCGAAGAACAGATCGTCGCGGACCTGCCGGTGCTTGACCACGATGTCCCCTTAAGTATGCTTGCCACCGATCGGGGCATTCGACGGTTTGCTACGAATTGCATAGAAAAGTAGAGGTCCGAGTTCAGAGTTCAGGGAAAAACCCGCATTTGTATTTCCTGAACTCTGAACTCTGACCTCTGAACTCCGAGGACATGGAGGTTCTCATGGGTCGCACGGGTCGACGCGTTAGTCGGGGGTTGATCGCGCTGTTGATTGTTGTTGTCGCGATCGGCGGAATCTTTTATCTGCACGATACGAGCAAGACGAAGGCGACCGAGACCCGGCCGCCGGCGGTTGCGTCCGCGACGTCTTCCAGTGGCGGTGATTTCGGTTCTCCTGCGCCGAGCGTTCAGACCAATTCTACGCCCGCACCGGTCATCCCAATCAGCCAGACGCCGAGCTTCAATACGCCCGCGACGCAGCCGACGAATGCGCCGACGACTCAACCGGGTCTGAGCAGCAGCGCCGGTTCTTCCAGCGATTTGTTCTCTCGCGCCATGGCCGCGAAAGATTCCGGCGACTTGATCGGCGCGCGACGCATGCTGAATGACGCCCTGCTGGCGAATCAGCTCTCCGAATCCGAAATCACCAAAGCGCACAGCATGATGGCCGAGATCAACGACACCGTCGTCTTCTCGCCCAAGCGTTTCGCCGACGATCCGTATGGCGGAACCTACAGCGTGCAGAGCGGCGATCTGTTGAAGAAGATCGCGGAGAAGAACGATGTCACGTGGGAACTGCTCGGCCGCGTGAACAATCTGTCCGATCCGAAAAAGCTCCGCGCCGGCGCGACGATCAAGATGGCCAAGGGCCCCTTTCATGCGGTGGTCAACAAGCGCGCGTTCACGATCGACATCTACGTCGGCGCCGCGCCCGGCGAAAAAGGTTCGATGTACGTGACGACTTATCAGGTCGGCCTGGGCAAGGACGATTCCACGCCCACCGGAATCTGGCTGGTCGAGATGCACAAGAAGATCAAGAACCCCACCTACTTCTCCCCGCGCGGCGAAGGCGTGATCGACGCCGACGATCCGAAAAACCCGCTCGGCGAATTCTGGATCGGCCTGACCGGCATCGACGGCCACGCCGTCGGCAAAGCCAGCTACGGCATCCACGGCACGATCGAACCCAACTCCATCGGCCGACAGGAAAGCATGGGCTGCATCCGAATGCGGAACGAAGATGTCGCGCGAGTGTTCGAGTTGCTGGTGGAGGGGAAGAGCCAAGTGGTTGTGCGCGAGTAGCTCGCGAAGCTCCAAAGCACAAAGCACGGTTCGACAAGCTCACCGCAGGCAAAGAAGCTCCAATACAAAAATCAGAAAAGCTCCAAAGGGCCTCCGCGCCCTTGGAGCTTCTGCTTCAATTTGAAGCTTCTCTGATTTTGGAACTTGTCTCTTGGACCTCGCTTTACTCAGAGGCGACATTCGTGATCTTCAACGCTCCACCCGTCGCGGTCACACCGGACCGATCGGCGATGAACGCGGCACGGCGCTGGACGACCAGTTCTGGCGGCTTGGTCGAATCCGTCGAATTCGCATTTCGCCAACCCTGCACGACGATGTAGACCGTGAACGAATCCGCCCGCGTGGTGATGAGACTCGACACGCGGTCGATCAACGGGAATCGTTCTTCGAAGTCATAACGAATCTCGTCGGTCTTGGGCATCGTGTGTGGCTGCGTTCCCATCGTCAGCGGGTTGGCGTTAAAGGGCGAGAAGTCAGCCTCGAAATCGTCGGGTTCCGCCGCTGCGCCAATCTGGTTGTAGTAGGTTCGCAGAGCCTTCACGCGGTACAGGTCGTACAGACTTCGGAACGGGCCCTTCGGGCCAATTGGGCCAGCGCCAAGCGTGGTGGGCGCATCCTTACCGTCACGCCACCAGGTAATCGCCTTGGCCAACTCCAGATTATCCGGCACGCCGATCGGAGTATTGGGACCCGTCTCCATCCGGAATTCCCCGTCGGGGTCTTCCACTAAGTGGAACTTATCACGATTGGCGGTGTCGCTCAGTGCGTATGGAGTCCAGTTGATCGCGCTCAAGACGCGCCACGAGGCCGTATTGATGTTGATCAACCCCTGCAACGGCGCCGCGCTCTCCGCGGTAGCGATATTGGTTAACGCGCTGTTCGGATCTCCCGCGGTACCGCCATCGTTCGAAACCAATTCGGGCGCAACGCCGTACGAGGAAGGCGTGACGTTGGGCAGGTAATCCGATTGCGGATCCTGCACAGTGAGGAAATCGAACAACCGCGTTGTCCAGCGATATCGCCATGCCGTGTTCGGCAGGCCGGTCGTCGTGTTTATATCTGGATCGGGCGCGCCGTACCGGTATGTGCGCCCTGGCGTTGGATCCAAATCATCCACAGCTTCGGCACCTGCCACCGCTCCGCTGACACCAGAGGTAACGGGACAAAATCGACCGAGTTGCTCAAATGTGGTCAGGTTGAGAGCCAGCGGAAGCGCGGTGGGACTCAGCTCGTCATCGTAAACATCCGTGTCTTCACAGAACGATGCATCGATCGGCATCGCGTTGACTTCGATGTCATTCCGATCGATCGGCGTTCCATACGGAGTGAACGGCCGGATGCGGTATGCGCCGAAGTATGGAATCTGCATGATGTCCGTGTTGCGAGCGAACGCACCAAACGGAAACTTGTTCGGCGGCACGACGGCCGCTGGTGGAACCGTGACGTATCCGCCGATCGGGTTCCAGCCCGGCTGGTCGTAGTTCATGAGCTGCGTTTTGAATACGTCATGATACGTCGCCTGCGGCGAGGCATTGTCATCGCTGGTCCGCGTGCCGGCCAGATCCACAAACGAGCCGAGTGAAGGCCTCGGATCAAGCGGCGTGCCGGCGGTGTTCAACGCCGGATCGAAGGGATCGTAGTAGCCCGGGACGCCAGGACCCGTCAATGGATCCCCAATGACCGGATTGCGCCACCGTCCCGCCTGCGTGCCCTGATGGCGACGCGAGTCCGGCGCCGCGCCAAGGCCGCCGTCATACCGGCCCGGATAGATAAAGCTCCAGAATTCGCCGATGCCACCGACGGCGGCTTGTTTGCCGAGTCGTGAGTAGTGCCACACGTACGCGAACCCAAGGCTGGACTGTTGTTCCAGCCCCGTGAAATCGAATGAATCGATCGGACGCGGCGGGATGTAGTTGGCGTCACGGTCCTCGTCAAGACTGTTGTCTACGACGGGCTTGAAGATCACCAGCTCGCCGCCGTTCAGGTTCGGCTGCGGCGTGGTCGAACCGTTCAGAACAACCCGCGCGAGGTTTCGCACGTA
>JACMJD010000685.1 GCA_014380825.1 Phycisphaerae bacterium
GCGAACTTGCTGTATCGCGGCGGCGACACGATCCAATACGCCGCGCTCGCGACCGACAACGAAGACGGCACGTTGCCTGCATCCGCGTATGTCTGGCAAGTCGACCTGCATCACGGCACGCACAGCCATCCGTTCCTCACGCCGATCACCGGCGTTTCCGGCGGATCGTTCGCCATACCGACGACAGGTGAGACATCGCCTGACGTGTACTACCGCATCCTGCTCACCGTGACCGACTCGAGCGGGCTGACCTACACCACCTTCCGCGACGTTCAGCCACGCAAGGCGAATATCACGCTCAACGGGAACATACCAGGCCTTTCTCTAAGCCTGGACGGCCAGCCGCGCGTGTTGCCGACCACGATTCTTGGCGTGGCAGGCATGACGCGCCTGCTCACCGCGCCGGCGCAGCAGACGATCAATGGGACCGTCTACACGTTCAGCAGTTGGTCCGATGGCGGCGCTGCCTCGCACAACATCGCGTTCCCGCAGGCCGACACAACTTACACCGCGACCTACAGCGTCTCCGCGCCGACGTATCTCTCATCGCTCACCCCGACGAGCGCGACTAACGGCTGGGGCCCGTACGAAAAAGATCGCAGCAACGGCGAGCAAGGCGCTACCGATGGCCGCACGATCACGCTCGGCGGCGTGACTTTCGCCAAGGGCCTGGGCGTCCACGCGGCGTCGGATATCCGCTTCAACATGGGCGGCGGGTACGGGCGATTTCAGGCACAGGTCGGATTGGATGACGAAGTCGGCAACAGCGGCAGCGTGATCTTCCGCGTGTTCGCGGACGGCGTGAAAATCTTCGACAGCGGCGTGGTGACCGGCACTAGCGCGACGCAGTCGATCGATGTCGACGTGACGGGCAAGAATATTCTGCAGCTCGTGGTCGATCCGAACGGCGTGAACTTTGACGACCACGCCGACTGGGCCGATGCGAAACTGCTGGCGCCCGGCGCCCCGCCGCCGCCACCTCCGCCGCCGCCGGGTGGGTTGTTTTATCCGCCGGTTGGATATGGAACCGGGACGCACGCGCACGGCGTGACGAACGGAGACTTCAACGGCGACGGAAAGCTGGATCTGGCCGTCGCCAACGCCGGCGACAACACGTTGTCGGTTTTGTTCGGCAACGGCAACGGCACGTTTGGCCCGGCCACAAACTATCCGGTCGGCAGCGAACCCAAAGGCGCATTCGCCAAAGATCTGAACAACGACGGCAAGCTCGATCTGATCACCCCCAACCAAGGCAGCGCGACGGTCAGCGTGCTGATCAACAACGGCAACGGCACGTTCGCGCCGGCCGTTTCGTACGGCAGCCCGGGCGGCTCGCATGAAGCGTTCGCCGGCGATTTCAATGGTGATGGGCGGCCCGACATCGCAGTCGTTGGCTGGGGCAGCACCCAGATGCGTGTGTTGATCAACAGCGGCACCGGAACATTTCCCACCGGCGCGAACTACACCGTCGCCGACGCGCCACACTCGGTGACCGGCGCGGATCTGGATGGCGACGGCGATCTCGACCTGGCCATCGCGAACTACGGCAGCAGCGTGGTCGCAATCCTGCGCGGCAACGGCAACGGTACGTTCGGCGCGGCGACGTTCATCAACGTCGGCACCGCCCCGCACTCGCTGCGCGCAGCCGACCTCAACGGCGACGGGCGGATCGATATCGTCACCGCGAACGAAGCCGGCGATAACGTCAGCGTGCTGCTCAACAACGGCAATGCGACATTCGCGCCGCGTGTCGACATCGCAGCCGGCGATGGTCCGCGAAGCGTCGCGATCGCCGACGT
Source organism: Phycisphaerae bacterium (assembly GCA_014380825.1). The sequence continues at coordinate 1,800 of JACMJD010000685.1, forward strand.
GAACAACGACGGCAAGCTCGACATCCTCACGGCCAACGCGTCGTCGAACTATCCGAACGGCGACAACGCATCCGGCAAGAAGATCGGCGTGCTGCTGGGCAACGGCAACGGGACCTTTGCGACGTTCACGGTCTACGACACCGGTCACACGCCGTTCTCCGTGAGCACCGGCGACTTCGACGGCGACGGCGATCTCGATGTCGTCAGCGCCAACTGGCATTCGAGCAACGTCGCGTTCCTGAAGAACACGACAATCGACACCGCGCCTCCGCCGCCCGCGAACGTCGCGCCGCTGGCGAATGACGACGCCGCCGCCACGCAAACTGGCGCGGGCGTGCTCATCAACGTGTTGAGTAACGACACCGACAACGACGGCACGCTCGTGGCGTCGAGCGTTGCCATCACCACCACACCGACCAACGGCACGGCGACAGTCGATCCGGTCACCGGTCGCATCACGTACACGCCAAACGCGGCGTTCGTCGGCACGGACACGTTCTTCTACACGGTCAAAGACGATGACGGCGCGACCAGCAATCCGGCGAAGGTGACGATCACCGTCACGGCAGCGCCGCCTCCCCCGCCGCCGACGACGACGGTTTACCTTTCCGATCTCACGCCAACTTCAGCCACCAACGGCTGGGGCCCGTTCGAGCGCGATCGCAGCAACGGCGAGCAAGGCGCAACCGACGGCGCGACCGTCACGCTCAACGGCGTGACATACGCCAAGGGCCTCGGCGTTCACGCGGCGTCCGACATTCTGTACGCGCTCGGCGGCCAATACACGCGGTTTGATTCGGTGATCGGGATTGATGATGAATCGGGCAACAACGGCTCGGTCATCTTCCAGGTGTACGTCGACAACGTGCTGGTTTACGACAGCGGTGCAATGACCGGCGCGAGCGCGAACAAGATTGTCAGCCTCGACCTGGCCGGAAAGAACGCGCTGCGACTGGTCGTCAACACCAACGGCGCCGCCGACTGGGATCACGCAGACTGGGCCGACGCGAAGCTCACCAAGGGCACGCCTGTTCCCGACACGCAAGCGCCCACCGCGCCGACAAACCTGCGCACGACCAGCATCACGACGAACAGCATCGCGCTGGCGTGGGATGCATCGACCGACAACGTCGGCGTCGCAGGTTATGAGATTTATCGAAACAGCGTGAAGGTCGGCACGTCGACAACCACGACGTACAACGACACGAATCTCGCGGCGAACACGACATACGTTTACACGATCAAAGCGTACGATGCGGTGCCGAATCTCTCGGGATTCAGCACGTCGATCAGCCCGAAGACGCTCGTGCAAGGCTCATTGGTTTACCTGTCGGACTTGAACCCGATCTCCGCCACCAACGGCTGGGGCAGTTACGAGCGCGATCGCAGCAACGGAGAGCAAGGCGCAACCGACGGCGGCCCGATTCGTCTCAACGGCGTGACTTACACCAAGGGCCTGGGCGTCCACGCGAACTCGGACATCCGCTACAACCTCAATGGCCAGTACACGACCTTCCAGGCGGCCATCGGGATGGACGATGAGGTCGGCGCTGCCGGGAGCGTGATCTTCCGGGTGTATATCGACGGCGTCCTGATTTACGACAGCGGCGCTATGAACGGCGCTACGGCTACAAAACTGCTCAACCTGAATGTCACCGGCGCAACACAGCTACGGCTTGTTGTCGACTCGAACGGGTCCGACGACTCTGACCACGCCGACTGGGCTGATGCAAAGGTGAGCTGACGCCGAGATTCGACGCATGAAAACACAGTGAGACGGCCCGTCGCAGCGCAGTCCTCGTCTTGACGATTTTCTCATTTCGCGTTCAAATGCTTATCCAACTGCACTCCCTATCCGGGCGGACACGCCCGGTCCGAAACTGGTTTGACGAAGCATGCAATCGCGAGGCATTTCTAACCGGCGATTCGCGTTGCCCATCAGCGCAATCGCGATGGTTTCGCTGTTCGTTGGCAGCGTGCTGGTCGCGCGCGGATTCGACGAGCCGGCCGTCACACCGTCGACGCGACCGACTACTCAGCCCACGACGCGATCGGCGGAAGCTGCGGCCCGGCGGGTGCGCCGGGCGGAACTGACGGACGAGCAGTACAAGACACTCGCCGACGATCTGCGGAAGACCTATTCGAAGCCGGTCGAACACTGGCCGAAGCCGTTGCTCGATCCCGGCGAGCTGGATCACTTCACCGATATCGGCCCGCTCCCGCCGCCTCCGTTTCCGGACAACAATCCATTCACCAAAGAGAAAGAAACGCTTGGCCGGCAATTGTTTTTCGATCCCCGGCTCTCGGGGAGCGGGCAGATCGCTTGCGCGTCCTGTCATGATCCGGACCTCGCCTGGGCGGACGGTCGCACCACCTCGTTCGGCCACGATCGCATGCAGCTTCGCCGGAACGCACCCAGCGTGCTGTTCTCGGCGTACATGAAGACGCAGTTCTGGGACGGACGATCGGGAAGCCTGGAAGATCAGGTGCGCTCGCCGATCTCGTCGCACGACGAGATGGCCAGCAATCCATCGTCGGTCGAGAAAAGGTTGAACACGATCCCGGAGTATCGCGAGCAGTTCAAGCAGATCTTCGGCGCGGATCGAATCACGATGCTCGACGCATCGAAAGCGGTTGCGACGTTCGAGCGGGCGCTGGCGATGCGGGCGGGCAAATCAAAGTTCGACAAGTTCGCCACCGGCGATGCCGACGCGCTATCCGACGCCGCCGTCCGCGGGTTGCACCTGTTCCGCACCGAAGCGCGATGCATCAATTGCCACTACACGCCCGCATTCACCGACAACGAATTTCACAACGTCGGCCTGACCTATTACGGGAGGGAACTGGAAGACCTCGGGCGATATGTTGTCACCGATGATCCGCAGGATGTAGGAAAATTTCGAACACCAACCTTGCGCAACGTCGGGCGAACGCGCCCGTATATGCACAATGGAGTGTTCGATCTGGAGGGGCTGATCGCCGTCTACAACAACGGGATGCCCGTGCCGCGCCCGACCAAGGAGCAGGAAACCGATCCGCTGTTCCCGAAGACCGATCCGATGTTGCAGCCCCTGCATCTGAATCTGCAGGATCGGCAAGATTTACAAGCGTTTTTGGAGAGTTTGAACGAACCGTTTTATAGAATGCGTCCGCCGCGGCTTCCGCCGGAAGCGCCGAAGAAGGACGATGTCAAAGAGGACCCCAAATGATCCGTAAGCTGCTGATCACGTGTTCGATGTTCATCCTGGCCACCGGTTGCGCTTCCCGCGAGCAGACGACGGCGCAGCACGCGCACGAAGACGAAGCGGTATGTGCAATGCCCGAGATCGAAGGCAAAGTCGCCGCGGCGCCGGCCACTCAACCTGCGAAACCGGCGAAGACCTTCGCCAAGTTCGGCAGCGAGCAGAAGCTAAGCGACGCCGAAGCGGTTCCGGTTTCGGCGGTGCTCGCGTCGCCAGACGAATACAACGGCAAGTACGTTCGTTTGACCGGCGTGGTTACCTCAGTCTGTCCAAAGAAGGGATGCTGGATGCGTGTCGCGGCTGATGGCGCCAAGCCGGGCGACGGCAACGTGTTCATCAAGTTCCCCGATCCGCCGGAAGGCATGTACATCCCGCTGGAAGCGGTTGGCCACGAAGCGGTGATCGAGGGCACGATCAAGAATGGCCAGATGAGCCAGGCCGCCGCGCGACATTTCAAGCAGGACGCCGGCGCCAGCGCCGAAGAGATCGAAAAAGTCGTCGGCCCGCAGAAGCAAGTCATGCTCGCGCAACCGGCCGTGGCGATCGAGGGCGTGAAGAATCCACAGGGGTAGGCAAGAGAGAGAGATGGTGTCGAGATGACAACCCATCGCAAACGACGCGCGTTCACGCTGGTCGAGCTACTGGTCGTGATCGGAATTATCGCGGTGCTGATCGGGATTCTGCTGCCCGTGCTCGGCAGAGCGCAGGCGCAGGCGCGCACGACAGCGTGCATGAGCAATCTCCGGCAGATCGGTATCGCGCTGCGCGCCTACGCGAATGACAACCGCGACCACTATCCGGACAAGGTTGGCGTGGGCAACTGGTCGTTCCGTCGCAAGCCTGGCTTGACCGATCCGACTGACGCCAGTTCATACCCGGAGTGGATGGGCTTGCCGGCCGTACTTCACGGAATTCGGTACAACGACTTCAACCTCAACATGTCTAAGGATCAGGTGCGTGACTCGCTAAACCAAGTGCTGGCGGGCAAAGGTCGCTGGCTTTCGGGCGCGAGCAACGTGTGGATGTGCCCAGCGTTTCCGCCGGTGTTCCAGCAACACGGCAACACCTACGCGTACAACATCAGCTCGACGCAGGCCACTTGGACGTCGATCCATCGCGGCCGAGCGTCGAACGTGCTGGTCGTGTGGGATAACGCGCACTTGAGGCCTTACCCGCCAGGACAAATGGCGTCGCCGTCGCAAACAGGATTCACGGTTTCGCCGCCGGTTTATCCGCATCCGAATAAGAAACAAGGGGCGACCATGAGATCTCGCAACATCCTCTACTACGACGGTCACGTGGATACCGTCACTGCTGAATAAGTCGTTCAAACGTCAGGAGAAGAAAAATGCAATTGAAGCAACTAGACCCACAGCGCCGACCCTCCAGATCCCGTGTGATGATGTCGATCGCCGCCGCGGTTGGCGTCGCCTCATCCTCGCCATTTGCAACGGCACAAGCTGTCGATCAGCTCCAAACCTACTTCGACAGCGCCACCGCCTTTGCCGGCAACAACATGGGCGGCTTCGATTATCAGTCGGCAAACAATTCGTTCTGGACCGTTGGCTTCGGCGCTGGTCAGGCGATCCGACAGGTCACCTTCAATGGGGCCACTTGGACTGGAACGAACATCATCGGCCAGACCGATTGGGTCGGAAAATTCCTCGCTTCTAGCTCCGTCTCCGATAACGGCGGCAACGGCACGATTCTCCCGCCACCTTACACGGCGGCGAGCACAGCGGGCGACTTTAAGCTTAACCCGTCGCCGGTAACCGTTGGCGGCATTACTTATCCGGCGCGCACGCTGGCGGTCGTGGTTGATCAAGCAACCGTTCGCGACACCAGCCTCCCAACTGCGCAGCAGCCGCAGCCGCAGTATTCGAAGATGATCTACACCTACGACCTGCGCAGCGTCGGCTCAGCCGCGGCCCCAGGTTCGCGTGATCGCAACGGCAACGCGGTGGTTGATTGGAACGATCCGTTCACGCCATTGGTCACCGCGCTCGACATGCAGCAGGCCATCGCCCTTCCGCCAGCACCGACAATCCCGCTGATCACGCGAGGCTTCGCGTTTTCCAGCGATGGTCAATCCGTCTACTACAACGACTCAGGAACAACGTACGGCGGCATCTGGCGAGCCAGCATTGCCGATGTCGGTGCGGGCCAGACACACCCAGTTGCCCGCATCGTCACGTCGTTGACCGGCACGCGCATCAACACCGAGCCCACCGTCGTTGCATCCGCCGTTCGGAACTTTGGTGGCGGCACTGGCGATCAGATCATGTTCGGCGGTTCGACCGATAACGGAAACATTGGTGGCATCAATTACGTCGTGGACAACGCCGGCAGCGTCTCGCCAGTGAAGACACTGCTCAGCTCCAAGCAGATCACGGCGTTCAATGAACTTCCCAGCACCGTTGCGGGCATCGACAGCATGACCAGCGATGCCGGGGGCAACGTCTACTGCTACAACGGCAACAATCCCACCGGTGTGACGGTTTACGCGACGAACGGATATCTGGCCAAGATCACGAGCAGCGCGGAAGAGCGCTGGTTCGTCAATTCAAAAACAGGTGCAATCGCCTTCAGCGCAAGCCACCTGGACTTCAAGACCCGTGACGCGATCGTCCCGCTTACAGGCGGTGGTACGGCGAACCTGACTCAGGTGCTTTTCAATGATAACACATTACGCACCCCAGTCGCGATCACCGCGTACAAGGTCGGCGACTTCGATCGCAACAACACGGTGGACGCAGCCGACGTTAGCGCCTTCAAGGCCGTGCTGGGTCTGCGCGGTATTACGGCGGCGGGCATTGTCACCACGAGCAACCCGGTCTCGTTCACTGCGAATAGTCCCGACAAGTTGAAGTTTGACTTGAACGGCTCGAACGTCACCAGCGTCACTGCCGGTGGGAACACTACCGTCACCGCCGCGGCCATTATCGACTGGAAAGACGTCAAAATCTTCCAGCAATTCGCCGGCCTTTCCGATTGCGATGTCGATATGGACTTCGACGTCGATACGGCCGACCTCACCACCGTGGCGACGAATTACAACACCGATGGCAAGCTGTTCACGCAGGGCAATCTCACCAGCGTGCGGATCGCGAACGCCGACAAAGACGCCGTGAACTACGCCGACCTGGTCACGCTGGCGGCCAACTGGACGGCGGCGAATCCGAATCTCTCCGGGTTCAGCGCGGCGGTTCAGGCGGATGGCGATCGCGCGTTCGCCCTCACCGCGGGCGGATCGCGTCATCAATACATCGCCAGGGGCAGCGGCGTCTGGTCGAACGCGGCCAACTGGAGCGGCGGCGTGCCGAACAGCGCGGGCGCGGTCGCCAGCTTGCTCACCAAGCCGCAGGATGATGTGACGCTGGAAGTCGACGGCGTGTTCACGATCGGCCAACTGAACTTCGACAACTTCTTTAA
>JACMJD010000686.1 GCA_014380825.1 Phycisphaerae bacterium
GCCAACCGAATTCGTCACGCTGCTGTATGGCGTGCTCGATGTGCCCAATAAGCGGCTGACGTACTGCAACGCCGGTCACCCGCCTGCGATGCTGCTGCGCGACGGCGTGGTCACCGAGTTGGATGCAAACAACATGGTGCTCGGCATCGATTGCAACGAGCGATACACGCAATCGATCCTCCATGTCAAGCCCAACGACACCATCCTGCTGTACACAGACGGCTTAGCGGATGCGATGAACTTTGAGAAGCAGACGTTCGGCCGGCTGCGCATCATCGAAGCGTTCAAGCAGAGCACCGGCAGCGCCGATACGATCGCGCAGAATATCCTTTGGACGGCGCGAAAGTTCGTTGGCATGACGGCGCGGAATGACGACGTCACGATGATGGTGGCAAGGATGAATGCCGAATGATCGATGCAGAATTGAATTCACTCTGCATTCATCATTCTGCATTCTGTATTTCCGCTAGTGCCCGTGTACAGGCTCGCCCAGTAGCTTCTTCAACTCCGCCAACTTCTGCTCGAGCTTTTCCTGAGAATCGGTTTCCAGGTTCAACCGCAGCAGCGGCTCGGTGTTGCTTTTGCGGACGTTGAACCACCAGTCGCCTAGGTCGATCGTGACGCCGTCGAGATAATCGATCTGCGCCTTCTTGTACGTCTCAGCCAGCTCACGGATTTTTCCGTCTTTATCTTCGACCTGGAAATTGATCTCGCCGGATTGCGCGTAACGCTTGAGCGGGCTCATCAGCTCGCTGAGCGGTTTTTTCTGCGCGCTGAGGACCGACAACAATCGCGCGAACGCGATCGCCCCGCTGTCGGCGAAGAAGTTGTCGCGGAAATAGAAGTGCCCGGACAGCTCGCCGCCGAAGACCGCTTTGGTCTCTGCCATGGTTTTCTTGATGAACGCGTGTCCGACGCGCTCTCTTCTCGGGCTCCCGCCCGAGGCTGTAACTTCGTCGGGGACGACGTGGCTCGATCGCAGGTCGTAGACGATTGTCGCGCCTTTGTTCTGCGGTTGACTGAGGAAATCCCGTGCGAGCAGCGCGGTGATGTGATCGCAACCCAGCGTCTGCCCGTTCTCGTCAACGAACATGCAGCGGTCGGCGTCGCCGTCGAAGCAGGCGCCAAGGTCCGGTTTGGATTCCTTGATCTTGTCCTTCAGCATCGCAAGGTTCGATTCGACGAGCGGGTTCGGCTCGTGTACGAAGCTGCCGGTGATCTCGAACAGGATCGGGATGATCTCGAGCTTCGGCACGTTGCCAAACACCTGCGGCACCATCTTTCCGGCCATCCCGTTTGAGGCGTCGATCGCGACGCGAAGCGGGCGCTTGAGCTGTAGGAAGCTCAGCACGTGCGCGCGATATTCCTTCCACAGGTCGCGCTCGCTGTATTTCCCGGTGACACCCGTTTGTCCGATGCGCAGCGTAGTCGCAATCCGCTTAATGTCATCCAACCCGCTGGCCGCGCCGATGGGCTTGGCTTTGGGTCCGCTGATTTTGAACCCGTTGTACTGAATCGGATTGTGCGACGCCGTCGTCATGATTCCGCCGACGGTGTCGAGGTGATTGATCGCGAAATAGATGAACGACGTATCAACCAGGCCAACGTCGATCACGTTCATGCCCACCGAGCGAATCCCATCCGCCAGCGCCCGCGCCAGGTCCGGCGAGCTCGGGCGCATATCGCGACCGACGACCATGGAATCTTCGAGTTTGACCTTTTGATCCGCGGGTAATTTTTCGCGTGACCGTTTGAGATACTGCGCCGTCGCGTGTCCGACCTTCCACGCCATCTCTTCGTTCAATGGACTCGGATACGTGGCGCGGACATCGTACGCTTTGAAGATTTTGTCGATCATGGGTCCTTCCATCATTTCTGACTTGTGATTTTGAACGTCGTGCGAGTGAAGAGTTTATCGGTGAAATGGGATCGATTCCAGAAGTCATGCCCTCACCCTGCCCTCTCCCGGATTACCGGGAGAGGGTAAATCTTGCCTAACCTCCTCGCCCGGTACGCCGGGAGAGGACTAAGGTGAGGGTCTTTCTGTTGGAATGCGAGTTGCGCTAAGTCCCCACGACGCGTTCCACTTCATCGATCGTGGTCTTCCCCTCGGCGACCAGTCGATATCCCGCGTCCATCAGCTTCACGAACTTCGTTCCTTCCATCGCGCGATAGATGTCGCCAGGCGTGGGGTTTTTCTGCATGACTTCGCGGACACCCTCGTTGATCGAGAGGACTTCGAACACGCCGCGACGACCGGCGAAGCCCGTGTGCAAGCATCGCGGACAGCCGGCGCTGCGGAAGATGCGCGGGACGGGCGCGCCCATCGCCTTTTCGAGCTTCTCAGCTTGTTCCTGGTTTGGTTTAAGTCCGACGCGGCAATGAGGACAAAGGTTTCGCACGAGTCGCTGCGCCATGACGATCTGCAAGCCGGACGCGACGAGATACGGTTCAATGCCAAGGTCGAGCAATCGGAAGATCGTGCCGACCGTGTCGCGCGCGTGGACGGTTGAGAAGACCAGATGGCCGGTCA
>JACMJD010000687.1 GCA_014380825.1 Phycisphaerae bacterium
AATTCAGTCTTCCGAAGAAGAATCGCCGGGCAAGGAATCCGGGGCGGCGCGAGTACGCTCTGCCCCGGCGTGACACGCGCGCGTAAGGTCGATTCTGCACTGATACTGTTTTCGTTCATGCGCCGCGGGCGGGTTTGCGGGCGGGCAGCGGGAATGTGACTGCCGGTCGCAGCGGGGCGGATTGCGTGTGGAAGGCTTGGTCGATCAGCGAGTAATCGTCGAAATCGATCACGCCGTTGCCGTCGACGTCACCGTTGAGCCAGCCGGTGCGGTTGTTGGTGAAGCCGGAGTCGATGCGCGAGTAGTCGTCGAAGTCGACGACGCCGTTGAAATCGGTGTCGCCATAATACGTGAATTTGACGAGGGCGGCGGTGTCGTCGATCGCTTCTCCGGCAAAGAGCGCGGCCGGGCCGTAAATGGACCTGTAGTCGCTCGCCTCCATTGTGCCCAGCGTCAGGTTTCGTGGATTCGCATCGCGCGCGGTGGTGCTAACGATTCCCTCGCCCGTCCACGCGCCACCGGCGCGACCGGAGTGGATCCACGCTTGCACAGCATTCAGTTGACTGGCGTCCGCGTAGTCGAGCAGCAGACCGTTGTCGTTCAGATCGAGCGTGCCGTGACCTTCGATATTCAGCGAACCGGTGCGCAGCAAAGCGGTTCCGCCGGCGTTGAATGTCGCGCGGGAATTTCCGGTGAGCTCAAACGCCGCGAGGTGTTGCTTGGTTGTGAAGTTGACGATCGCGTCGTTGTGCACGCCGATCGCGACGTTGCCCAGATCCGTATCGATCGTCTGCTCGCCGCCGAAGAAGTCGATGACGTTTGATCCGGAGACGCTGTCGAACGTCAGCAGCGCATCAGGCGTGTCGTTGACGCGCAGGACATCGTCACCGGCGGCCAAGTCGATGCCGAGATTCTCGACGCCGCCATACTCGACCGGAAGGGTGTTGAAGAACACGCCGTCCGTCGTGATGTCGAACGAGTCGGCGAGGTTCGTGCCGACGATGCGGAGCAAATCGCCGGACGCGGTTGCGTTGGCGCCGCCGGCAAAGGTGATCTTGCCGATTCCCTTGAACGCGCCGTTCACGCCGTCAAGTGTGAGCACGTCGTCGCCGCCCAGACCGTTCACGGTGATCGTGTCGACCGAGCTGAGCGGAATGAGCTGTGACGTGCTGTCATTGGGAGAAGTTCGAAAGACCTGGAGGTTCAAGCCATTGGTGGCCAGTCGCAAAATCCACTGATCGTCCCCGGCGCTGCCGTGCAGAACCAGCGACTTGGCGGTCGGTGATACATAACGATAAAACGCCGTGTACACCGTGTCCGCCGACGGGAACGCAATCGTGTGTTGTGCGTCGCCGCCGTCGGACCAGTCAACGAATTGATATGTCTTGCCGCCGATCGTCTGTTCCAGCGGCGCATCGAGCAACCGCGTGATGCCTTGCACGCCAAGCACCTCGACCAGCGCATTCTGCGGCTGGCCATCGAGCAGGATCGCCAAGCCGGGAATATTCGTGTCGATCGCGACCGTTGCCTTGCGCGGATGAATATCGCGGAACGTGGTGGTGGAGAACTCCTGCGAATCGGTGACGGTGAGATGGATGCGATACCAGACGTTATCGCTGGTCTCGCCAACCGTCGGGATCACAAATGATCCCGATCGCGCGCCGCTGGTCGGCGGCACGAACGGATGCGCGTGCTGATCGTGATGCAGATCGACGCGCCAGGTAAAAGCAGAATCCGGCAGCGCACCATCCTGTTCGTCCCAGCCGGCGCCGTCGTATTGAATCGTCTCCCCGCCGCTGTACTGCGCGTTGACGATCGGCGAATTGATCGTCGGCACCGGGCGCGTAGTGTTGGCGACGGTTAACGTGCCGGCGACGCTGGTGGCCGTGCCGAAGTTGTTCGTGATGATGCAGCGGAATCCATCGCCGCTGTCGGCGAACGTCGTGCTGGCGATCGTGTAGCTGTCGCTGCTCGCGCCGTCGACATCAATCCCGTTGCGCTGCCACTGGAACTCGAAAGGGGCCGCACCTTGCACGACGACCGAAAACGTCACACTCTCGCCCACCGCGACGATCTGATCTTTCGGCTGCTCCGCGATGAACGGGGCGTTGCTCGCGGTGTATTGGATCATGTAGACGGAGCCGTCCGCTGTTCCGCCTTCGGGTATGCCGCGCGTCATGTACCAAAGCGTTCCATCGGGCGCGAGCTTCAGGCCGGTGATCCAGTCGATGTCGGTTGCGAACGGCGTGAGTGCACCGGTGTCCGGATCAAGCGTCTTGATCCAACCGCCGGTGTAATCACCGAAGAAATATTGGCCGTGATATTGGCTGGGGAAATTGTCCGCCTGATAGAACGCCCCGCCGACCACGCAGGTGGCGATGCTGTGGTGATAGGTAAGGAACGGTCGCGTGAAGTCCGGAAACTCAGCGTTGTCGAAATCCCCTTCGGTCAGCGGCCAGCCGTAGTTCGCGCCGGGCGCGCCGACGTTGATCTCTTCCCACACGTCCTGGCCGACCTCGTTCAGGTAAAACCGATCGCTGCCTGGCTCGAACGCGGTGGTGAATGGATTACGTAGACCGTACGCCCAGATCGATCGATTGATTCCATCAAGCGAATCGTAAAACGGATTGTCGGTCGGGATCGATCCATCCGAGTTCAGGCGCAGGATTTTGCCTTTGAGATTATCCAGCGACTGCGCGCTGTTCGGATCCTGGCCGTCGCCTTGCGCAACGTAAAGTTTTCCATCGGGGCCGAAGTTCAGCGAGCCGCCCATGTGCCAGATCGGGCCGGATTCGTTCGGGCCGATGACGGGCAGATCGAGGATGATCTCCTCCGCGCCGGCCGCGACATCGCCGTCGGCGAGGAATCGGCTGATCCGATTGTTCACCGTCGCTTCAAAGCCGGTGGTGTAATAGACGTAAACGTAATCCTGCCCGCCCGGCTGGCCGAACGTTGGATCGAGCGTGATCCCCAACAACCCGCGCTCGCCAAACGGGTTGGCCAGCACCGTCGCAAAATTCTGCGCGTTGAGCTGCCCGTTCTTGATGATGCGAATCTGCCCAGCCTGCTGCGTGAGGAACAGCCGCCCGTCCGGCGCGAACACCATCGCCGTGGGTGTCGGGATCTCCGATGCGACTTGCGCCTCGTTGAACCCCGCCGGCAACACGGACAACAACACGCGTTGCTCAAGCGAATCGATCGTATACGACTGACACGGCATCTCGCTGGCCTCCCGCGACAAAGAACAAAATGGGGAGTGGGAATCGTCCTGCCCAACCAACGCAGATCGTAGCGTCATTATTGTGAGAATGGCTCAAGAAACCTGACCGGATTTAGTGAGGCTTTGCCAGATAATCGCCGTGAAAGCTGTGCGTCTTTCAGAAGCGGGCTGCTTCGACCACTTGTGACGGCTCGCGGACCCGGGAGGAAATGCTGACTTGGATCACGTCCGGGCCGTTCGATTCGGCGTGATCGTGAGGATGCTCGTGATCGTGTTCGAGCAAGTTGGCGAGTGCGTCGCTCGCCATCGCTTTCGGCTGATGATCCGCCGTCAGATCGAGACTGGTTTCGGTGCCTTCGATCAGCAATCCGTGCCGGCCGGTGATAAAACTCTTCGCCTTGGCGAATCCGAATCCAATTCCGCATCGGATCAGTCGTCGCAGGTGGCTCGGATGCTTCAGGCTCAGTCGCACATACGCGCGACGCACGCGCTTGTGGCGGTAGAAACTGCTGATCACGTCGAGATAATGTCGATCGAGCGCTTCGACACTGATGCCCTCCGGCGCCCAGACGAAGTTCATGCCGTTCATCTTTTCCCAATGATCTTCGCGGATGCTCGTGCCATATAGCTCGCGATAAACCGGCGAGCCGGGATATGGCGTGAACTTCGTCAGGTTCATGATCGTCATCGGGATACGGCGGACGAACTGCTTGGTCATCTCAATCGACTCGTTCGTCTCGCCCGGATAGCCGAGCATGAACAAACCCTTCACGCGGATGCCGGCGGCGTTCGTCCATTCAACCGCCTGCTCGCTCTTGGCGACCCGGGCGCACTTGTCCATTTTCTGGAGCATCTCATCGCTGCCGGTTTCCAATCCAAAGCTGATCTGCCAGCATCCGGCGCGCTTCATCAGGTCGAGCAGGTCTGGCCGAACCGTGTCGACGCGGGCGGCGCAGGACCAGGTCATCCTCAGGCCAGACTCGACGATGAGGTTGCATATTTCCGTCGTGCGAAGTCTGCTCGCGAGGAACAAGTCGTCGACGAACAGCACGTGCCGCACGCCCCAGCGCGTGTTGAGATGCTTCATCATCTCAAACACTTTTTGCGGCGAATAAAACCGCACGCGCGCGCCGAACGTGGAGGTGTCGCAGAATTTGCAATGGAACGGGCAACCGCGCGAGGCCGCGATCGTCGCAACCGGGCCGGCGGGGTAATCGTAGATCGCCAACGGATACGCCCTGGGAAAATCCGGCAGCAAATCCCACGCGGGGAACGGCAGCCCGTCCAGCTCATTCGGCG
>JACMJD010000688.1 GCA_014380825.1 Phycisphaerae bacterium
CACATCGCGGACGATCGAGATCGCGTACGAGCCGTACAAGGTCATCTCGCTGCGGCTGGACTAGTCTTTCGTCCAATCTGCGCAAGCTGCTTGGTCTGGCGCGCCTCCAATCCGGCGACGGCGGGCGTTTTCTTCAGCGCAGCCTTTCCGCACAACACGCCGACGAACACGCAGGCGGCGAGATACGAGCCAGCGAGCGAGGGATGACTTCCGTCGGCATCGAACAGCGCTGGATGATCTCGCTCGCGAAGACACTGATCCCACGCGACGCCAACGGGAACGAGGATCGCACCAGTTTCTTTGGCGATATCTGTGTAGGCGTCGGTGATCGCGGCCTGTGTCTGCGGCGCGTGCTGGCGGGCCCATGTCATGTAGAGCGCGGTCTTGGCGCCGTTGTCGCGGACGAGTTGATCGAACAGGCGCACGTTCTCGTGCATACGCGATCGGTTCTTGATCGGCAGCGTGCTTTGTTCCTGTAACACGACAACGTCGAACATCCCGCGCTGAATCAGCTTGCTCGCCTCACCCGCGTTCCAATGACGGCGCAGCGACGCACCACCGGCGCTGACGAGTTGGTGATCGATCGTGCGTCCGCTCGTCGCAGCGATGGTGGCGGTCAATTCGGGAAGATCATTTCGCGCGGTGAAGCTGTTACCTATGAACAGGATGCGCTGGCGACTCATCGATCGCGTCGTTTACCGCGCATCGCGTTAGCGTGCAAACAAGCGCTAAACGATCAGCGCGACGATCGCTACCAGCACGGCGATTACACCCATCACCACGGCGGCGATGCTCAGCATTCCCCCGCTGACGCGTGGCGAGAGCGCGCGCAAGCCGCCAAGAAGTCCGGCGGCGATCGCGACAAATGCCGTTACCAGGCCGATGATCTCTCGGCCGTTGCTGGAAAAGTAAAAGCTGCCGAGGGCGGCGAGGATCGCCACGATCGACGCTACACTTCGCGCGGGCCCGCTGACGACGGGGCCACCTGCGGCTGTCGACTCATTCATCCTTGTCATGATCGGGAGACAAGCAATTGTCGGGCCGAACCTCATCGCTAAAGTAGTGGTATGCCAGAATCCACCATTCGGCCGGTTAATTTGCGGTGCGAGTCTCGCGATGCACCTTTAGGAATTGATGCGCTGGCCCCACGGCTGAGCTGGATGCTGGAACCAGGAAAGCCCGATGCCCGCGATCTGAAGCAGTTGGCATATCAAATCAAAGTATGGGATTCGATCGCCGACGTTGAGAAGCGCGACGCGATTTGGGACAGCGGGAAAATCCAATCCCCCGCACAGTTCGGCATCGAGTACGCCGGGCCGGCACTGCGATCGGGTCGGCCGTACGCGTGGCGCGTGCGCGTGTGGGATCAGGCGGGCAGCCAATCGGACTGGAGCGCGATCGCTACATGGACGATGGGCCTGCTCGGGCCGCACTGGTCTCGAAAATCGCCGAGCGAACCGGGCGACGCCCCGCCGAAATGGATCGGCGCGCCGATCGATCTGCCGTGGTCCGAACACGAAAGCGGCCCGGCCATCCTGCTGCGAAAGAAGATCGACATCGCGGGTGAGATCGATCGCGCAATCGTCTACGTGTCGTCGCTCGGCTTGTACGAATTGCAGATCGATGGCGCGAACGTGCAAGGCGAAGAAGTGCTCTCCCCGGGCTGGACGGATTATCACAAGCGAGTGCATTACCAAACGTACGATGTGACCGAGCCGCTGCACCGATCGCGCGGCGAGCACGCGATCAGCGTGACGCTCGCGCCAGGTTGGTACGCGGGCCGCATCGGGCTCACACATCTATCGAACGGCGGCGCGCGGCGCGGAATTTATGGCCGACATTTGCGGCTGTATCTCGAGCTGCACGTCTTTACGCGCGATGGCAAGACGCATGTGATTCGATCGGACGAATCGTGGAAGTATTCCACCGACGGCCCCGTCGTCGCGACCGATCTGCTGGATGGCGAAACGTTCGATGCGCGGCGAGATGACGTTCGCTGGCGCCGGGCGGATTTCGATGATGCCTCGTGGAAGCCCGTCGCGTGCAACGACAACGGCCCGCTGCTTCAGGCGATGCCGTGCGAACCGATTCGCGTGACGCAGAGCATTCCCGCGATCGCCGTCACCGAACCGAAGAGCAGCGTGTACATTTTCGATCTCGGACAGAATATCGCGGGCCGTTGTCGAGTGACGATTCGCGGGAGGCGATCGCCGGGCGATGAAATCGTCTTGCAGCACGTGGAAGTGCTGAACGCGGACGGCACGATCTATCGCGACAATCTTCGTATCCCGCCAATTAGTCCGCTCGGTGCGCCGCAGGAGGATCGCTACATTTGCGGCACGAGCGACAAAGATACGGAAACGTTCGAGCCGCACTTCACGTTTCACGGGTTTCGATACGTTCAAGTCACCGGGTTGAAAGAGCGTCCGCAGCCGGCCGATCTCGTCGGTCGCGTCATGCACACCGATGCGCCGATCGCCGGGGAGCTCGAGTGTTCGAGCGATCTGTTGAACCGCATCATGCGCGCGATCGTCTGGACGCAGCGCGACAACATGATCTCGGTGCCCACCGATTGTCCGCAGCGCGACGAACGCCTGGGCTGGACCGGCGACATGCAGGTGTTCTGCGGCACGGCGAGTTTCAACATGGATGTGTCGAAGTTCCTGGCCAAGTGGATGCAGGACCTCGTCGACGCACAGTGCACCGACGGCCACATGCCGGATTTCGCACCTCATCCGTTTGATCCGGACACGCGTTTTAGCCGCAACCCCGGCTGGGGCGACGCCGCGCCGATCGGGGCGTGGAAGCTGTACACGATGTACGGCGATCGTCGGCTGCTCGAAGAAATGTACGAGCCGTGCGCGCGGATGTTGCGCGCGGTTCATCGCGATTCGCCCGATCTGATCTGGCGCGGACGCGCGTATCCGTTCATGTATGGCGACTGGCTGACCGCCGACACGTTGCAGCTTGAGGGCTGGCCAAGATCGGGCGGCGAGGTGCCGAAAGATATCTATTCGACCGCGTTCTTCGCGCACCACGCGGATCTGATGACGCGCATGGCAACGGTGCTGGGAAGGGAAAGCGATGCCCGCGAGTTCTCCGCGCTCGCAATGGCGGTGAAGAAGAAGTTCGTCGAAGCGTTCGTTGATTCTGATGCGAAGATCAAAGGCGACACGCAGGCCGGCTACGCGCTGGCACTCGCATTCGATCTGCTGCCCGAGCGCATGCAAGAACGGGCCGCGGCGCACATGGTTGAAGCGCTGAAGCCCTACGGTGGCGCGCTGTCGACCGGATTCCAGAGCACGCTCCGCATGATGCTTCAGCTCTCGCGATTCGGATATCACGACCAGGCATACGCGCTGGTCAATCGTCGCGAGATGCCGTCCTGGGGCTACATGGTCGAGCACGGCGGAACGACGATCTGGGAACGGTGGGACGGTTTCGTCGAAGGTCGCGGCTATCAGAATCCCGGAATGAATTCGTTCTGCCATTACGCGATCGGCGCCGTGGGCGAATGGATGTATCGCGTGATCGGCGGAATCAATCCCGACGAATCGCAGCCCGGCTTTGGCCACGTCATCATCAAACCGATTCCCGGCGGCGGATTGACGTGGGCGAAGTGCGCGTATCCGTCCGTGCGCGGCAGGATCGTTTCAGACTGGAAGGTTGACGGTGCGAAACTGACGATGAACGTCGTCATCCCACCAAACATGACCGCGACCGTGCATGTTCCTGAATCGGGCAAAAAGGAAATCGGTTCGGGAACGTATGAATTCGAAAGCACGCTCACGCGCAAAGGATCGTGAGCTTCTTCGGCCCGTGCGCGCCGAGCACGAGGATGCGCTCGATGTCGCCCGTGCGGCTCGGGCCGGTGATCAGCGAGATGAAACTCGGATAATTGTTCGCGTATTTTGAAGCGATGAGAGCGAACGCCGCGGGCAGATCCGCGATCAACTGATCGCGCCTCGCCAGCACCACGTGATGCGGCGGCAACACCGACAGCGCCCGGCCCCCGGCGCTTCGACTGGTTATGAGCACGCTTCCGGTTTGTGCGATCAAAGCGTCGCACTCGGTAATGCCGACATCGCACCGTTCGAGGTCGCGCGTGTCGTAACCGTCGTCCGTTTGAAGGGTTGGCAGCGCGATCTGTTCGACGACGGCATCGGTCAGCGCGCCGCGATGCGTGGCGACGCGCTTCCAGCCTTCGGCGATCGCCCTCTCGCGAAGCAGCGGAGCCCAGGCCGCTTGCGATTCGGTCAGATGGAACGCCGCCCGAAGATCGGCAGCATTCGCGCGAAAGAGGTCGACGACAGATTCAACCACCGGCAGCCAATCGCGCGGTTCACCGCCACGCGACGGCGGTTTGTGCGCGGGCGACCGCAGCGCTTCCCGCACGCGGGCGAGAATGTTCTCGCGTTCTTCGATCATCGCCGCGCCTTCCAGTGATCGCGAAATGATTGTTCGGGGATTGGCGGCAGATCGCGCGTGCGCGTCCACGCGCGAAGCGGCGCGATCAGTCGGACCCTGGCGAGTTCGCGAAACACGCGGGTCATCACCGCGAAGAGCGTCGGACGATTCGCGACGAACGCGTACAGTCGGAAGACGATTCGTTCGCGCCAGCTTCCGACCTGTTGCGCCGCGTTGCGACGGTTGTGCAACAAACGGTGATGCAAATCGATCTTCACCGGGCAGATTTCCGTACACGCACCGCACAGCGACGATGCATCTGACAGGTACTTCCACTCGGCAAGTCCGCGCAAGTGCGGCGTGATCACCGCGCCGATCGGTCCCTGATATGTCGTGCCGTACGAGTGGCCGCCGATGTTCTTGTAGACGGGGCAGACGTTCAGGCACGCGCCGCAACGGATACAGTGCAATGCGTCGCGCTGTTCCGCGTCGGCGAGGAGTCGCGTGCGTCCGTTGTCGAGTAGCACGACGTGCATTTCTGCGGGGCCGTCGCATTCATCCGACTGTCGCGGGCCGCCGTAGAGCGAGTTGTATCCAGTCAGCAGTTGGCCGGTACCGGAGGTGGCGAGCATGGGGAGGAATAGCGCCAGATCCTCCAATCGCGGCAGGATTTTTTCGATGCCCAGCAGCGCGATGTGAACCTTCGGCAGCGCGCAGGTCAGTCGCGCGTTGCCTTCGTTTTCGGTGATGGAAATCATTCCCGTTTCGGCGATCGCGAAGTTCGCCCCGCTGATGCCGACGTCGGCCGTGATGTATTTGTCGCGCAGCACGCGTCGCGCGATCATCGTCAGTTCTTCCGGATCGTTCGTCGGGTTCGTATGCAGCTCGCGCTCGAACAGTTCGCTGATCTCGCAGCGCGTCAGGTGCATCGCGGGAAAGACGAAGTGATACGGCGCCTCGCGGCGAAGCTGCACGATGTATTCGCCGAGGTCCGATTCGACGACTTCATACCCGGCCGCCTCGAGCGCTTCGTTCAGGTGAATCTCTTCGCCGGTCATCACCTTGGATTTGATGATCGACTTCGCGCGCTTCTCGCGAACGATGTGCAGGATGATCTCCCGCGCCTGCTGCGCGGTGCTGGCCCAGTGAACGCGTCCGCCGCGCGCTTCGAATTTCTGCGTGAACTCGATGAGGTATCGATCGAGATGATTGACCGCATCCCATTTGATCTCGCCGGCGCGTTCCCGGGCGGCCTGCCAGTCCTGGAAGAGCGATTTTCGCTCGCCCCGCGCAGCTTCGTACTTCTTGAGCGCGATCTGAATCCGGCCGCGGTGCCGCAGGTCTGATGAAACCTGGGCCGCATCGCGTTGAAATTGTTGTTCGTGAACGTTCACTCTCGTCGCGCCAGTATTTCCGCCAGGTGGATCGTGCGCATCGGCGAGCGCTGTCGATCGAGCAGGCCCTGAATCTGCATGAGACAGCTTGAATCGGTGGAGACGACGTACTGCGCTCCGGTGTCGCCGGCCGACTCGCATTTCACTTCCGCCATGGCAGTTGAGATCGCCGGAAATTTCACGGCGAACGTTCCGCCGAAGCCGCAACAGGTTTCGGCCTCGCCCATTTCGATCAGCTCGAGATCGCGCACGTGTGAGAGCAGCGTGCGCGGCTCCTGCTTTCGGCCAAGCTCGCGAAGATTGTGGCAGCCATCGTGGTACGTCACGCGCGCCGGAAATCTCGCTCCCAGATCCGTTACGCTCAGGCGGTTGACCAGGAAATCGGAGAACTCGAACGTCTTGTTGGCCAGTTCCCGCGCGACTGGCTCAAGCCGACTGCCGGCGAACATCTCGGGATAGAAATTCTTGATCGTGGCCGTACACGATCCGGATGGAACGACGACGACTTCGGCGCCGGCCAACCCTTCGATCACCCTGGCGGCGATCGAGCGGGCTTCGTCCCAGAAGCCCGCGTTGAATGGCGGTTGGCCGCAGCAGGTTAGATTCTCCGCAAATGCTACATCATGGCCGAGGCGCTCCAGGATTCGGACGACGCTGAGGCCGACTTGGGGGTAGCAAACGTCGACGAAACAGGGGATGAAAAGGGTGACGGTCATGCGTGACACAGGGAGCTTACGGGAAGCGGGGTTGTTTTTGCAGAAAAGGCGATCCGGGCCGGCGCGGAGTACCGCTCTAGCCCGGCGTGTTGTTCTTTTGGGGAACCAACGCGGTTTTCGGGGAGTATTGCTAAGAGCGTTTTCATGTTTCTGCGGTATGATCTGTCGGCCGCGATGTTGGCGGACGACTTCCTCTGGATCGGTGCGGAGCGCTTCGGCGGTCGGGCGTCTATGATTGCAGCGATGTTAAAGGCTCGTCGCGCCGTGCGTGCGCCCCGCGGGGGTGTTCGCGCCGATGGTCTGCTTCGCGATCAGCGCGCAGGGTTCACCATCACCGAATTGATCGTCGCGATCGCGATCATCGCCATTCTCCTGGCCCTGCTCTTTCCCGCATTGGTAAAAGTTCGATCCGCGCAGCGCGGCACGACCTGCATTTCCAACCTCCGCCAGATCAGCGCCGCGTTCCAGCTTTACGCCCAAGACAACGCGTTCCGTCTTCCGCAACCCGCGATGGCCAATCGTTCGTGGGAGCAGATGCTCAGTCCGTACGTCCGCAATAAGTTCGTCTGCCCCGCCGATGATGAGCTGGCGATCGTTGTCGGCTCGAGCTACGACTGGCGCGACACGGGAATCGCAGGCAGCACTCTCGCCGGACGATCGCTCGCCGAGACCCTTCGGACGAACGCGATCATGACCTTCGAAGCGCTGCCCGGCTGGCACGCGCGCGGGATGATCAACGTGGCGCGCCTGGACAACTCCGTGACCTCGATCAGCGAAGCTGAGTTTTTCTCCGATCTCAATAACTCGCTAACCGGCGCCTTCGTGCCCATGAAGAACAAGAATGCGAATCCTGGTGGTTGAAGATCATCCGACGCTGGCGCGCTCGATCGCCGGCGGTCTGCGCGACGAAGGCTACGCCGTCGATCTCACGTTCGACGGCGAGGAAGGCCTGCACATGGCGCAGGCCAATCCGTACGACACGATCGTGCTGGACATGATGCTGCCGAAGAAGGACGGTTGGTCGATTCTGTCCACCCTGCGCGAAGGCGGCTCAAAGACGCCGGTGATCTGCCTGACCGCGCAGGATGCGGTAAACGATCGCGTGCGCGGGTTGAATCTCGGCGCCGACGACTATCTCACCAAACCATTCGCGTTCGAAGAACTGGTCGCGCGCGTTCGCGCGATGATCCGTCGCGGCCACGACAAACAATCGTCGGTGCTGACGGTGGGCGACCTGGAAATCGATCTGGCCCGCAAATGCGCGCGGCGCAGCGGGAAGAGCATCGATCTGAGCGCTCGTGAGTTCGCACTGCTCCAGTATTTGGCGCACCGCCGAGATCAGGTCGTCTCGCGCACCGATATCTGGGAGCACATTTACGACCAGTACGATGAGGTCGCCAGCAACGTGGTGGACGTTTACATCGGGTATCTGCGGAACAAGATCGATCGCGACTTCGACAAGAAAGTGATCCACACGAAGCGAGGGCAAGGTTACATGCTCTCGGCACAGGAATAGCGGTGGACAGCACGATATGACGCGCCGGCTGATGTTTGCCATCCTCTGCACGGTCTGGACGATCCTGCTGATCGCGGGAACGGCCACCTACTTCACTGCGCGCACGAAGCTGCTGGCGGAGCTGGATCGGTCACTATTTGATCGGGCGACGTCGCTGCCGGAGATCACCGATGCGTCGGGCAGGCGGTTTCTCACGCAGTCCGCCGGCACGCATGAGGATGATCGCTACATCGTTCGAAACGAGCTTGGCCAGACAGTCGCGCGACCGGCGGCGCCTGGCGCGGCGGACGATGCGACTCGCCCGGTGCTGCTTAGCCGATCGTTCGCCCGGGCACAGGATGGCGCGCGCTCGCGCACGATCACGCTTCGCGCGTTTGGCCGACCCGTTGATAGCACCGACGGA
>JACMJD010000689.1 GCA_014380825.1 Phycisphaerae bacterium
CGCCGGCTGACAGCTTCGGGTTGTTCGTGCGAAGACTGATGGCCAGACGACTTTCGTGAACCGCAGTCGTCAACGACCACTGCACTTTGTCAAAGCGCAGCAGGAAGTCCGCGAGCACGGCGGGTTTCTCGAGCGAATCGATCGTGCCAAGATGCGAGATCATCGCTTGATCAAAGTATGTCGCGGTCGACAGCGCGGTCGCGTATGCCTGGTAATAGCTCTGCGGCAGATCGACGTAACGCATCTGATACAGCTTGTGCGTGTCGGCGATCAGCGTGAGGCTGGACAGCGCCATCTGATCCAGCGTGGCCGGCGTTCCCGCGGCGCCGGCGAGATCGCTTTCGATCGCAAAGATCAGCGTCGCGCCAAGCTCCGGCGAGATCTTTTCTTCCAGCTCCATGAAGTAACTGAAAATGATCGAGCTGGTCGCGCCGACTTCCGGCCGGATATCGCAGAACGAGCATTTCAGTTTTCGCCCGCGCGATGTGTGATGATCGATCACCGCGGTCGGCACGAGGCCAGCGGGCAGCGGGCTGTACGCAAAGGTCGGCTGCGCATCGAGCAGGATGATCGCGTCATAATCTTTGAGCGCCGAGTCGTTCCACGGCACGACGCTCAGCGGCGTGTGGCGCGTGAACGCGTCGTTGATCCCGCCGCCGATCTGTCCCTTGATCGACATGTCGATCGTTGCGTCTTTCAATCGCGATCTGAGCAGAGTGCAGAGCGCCAGGCTGCTGGCGAGCGCATCCGGGTCCGGATGGATATGCGTGGTGACTAGGATCTTCTTTTTGTCCGCGAGCAGGCGCAGCAGCTTGCGCGCACGTGGCTTGCCACGAGCTTTGCGGTCAACGGCCGCGGCTTTGCCGGCGGCGGTCTGCACGCATGATTCAACGAACGCGGTCATACTATGGGGAATTATACCTCCGGCAAGATTAGATCGGCAGGTAAGGAATGCGGGGTGAGACCGGTTGGAAAGCCCGATAAGAAGCGTGCATTATTCTCGCGTTTTTGTGTAGCCCCGCCGCTTGCGGCGGGTGAATCCCGCTGCAAGCGGCGGAGCTACACGGGAGGTGACGCGATCAGTGAAAGTCCCGCGAACTGAGCTCAAAGCCACGAATCAGCTCACTTCGATCAAACATCCGCTTCGCCATCACATGCACGACCTGGCCCTGGCGCTCGATGTAGCCATCGCATTGGAGCAAGCCCGCATGACGGGCGGCGGCGCGGTACGTGTCGAACGTGTTCGGACGAACGATCAGGTTCACCACGCCGGTTTCGTCTTCCAGTGTGATAAACACGATGCCCGAAGCCGTGCCGGGCCGCTGACGGATCAACACCAGGCCCGCGACTTTCACCCAGCGACCGTGGGGTAGATCGTTCGCGTCGTGCGCGGTGAGGATTTTCTGAGCGGTCAACGTGTCGCGCACGAGGGCCACCGGATGTTTCTTCAGCGACAGGTGCGTCGTCGAATAATCGGTCATCACTTCCTGACCCAGCGGCATGATGGGAAGCTCAACTTCGGATTTCGGATTTCGGATTTCGGGATTCCCGAAAAGTTCGGGCGCATCATCGTGAAGTTCGATCGCTTGCCAAAGCGCCTGGCGGCGAGACAGATCGATCGATCCATACGCGTCGGCCTCGGCGAGTCGCTCGATTGCTTTGCGAGAAAGTTGCGTGAGATGTTGGAACTGCTCGACCGATTCGAAACGGTTCGTGGTTGCGCGCGATCGCGCCTCGACGATGCGATGGGCGAATTCTTCGCGGAAGCCTTTGATCTGACGAAAGCCAAGACGCACGCACGGACCGTTCAATCCCCAAGTAGTTTTGTCGTCTTGTCCCTTCGCCCCGTACTCGGGGAGAGGGCCAGGGTGAGGGGTCTGCGCGTACTCGCGTCTTCGCAACAGCGAAGAGTCTTCGCGCAGCGTCGACCCCTCACCCCAACCCTCTCCCGGCGTAACGGGCGAGGCAGCAAGCGTGCAATTCCACTCGCTCTCATTCACATCAACCGGCAGAACGGTCACACCATGTTCTTTCGCATCGCGAACGATCTGCGCCGGCGCGTAAAAACCCATCGGCTGACTGTTCAACAGTGCGCAGCAGAACACAGCCGGGTGATGTCGTTTGAGCCAGCAGCTTACGTACACCAGCAGTGCGAACGACGCCGAGTGTGATTCGGGAAAACCATATTCGCCGAAGCCCTGGATTTGCTCGAATGTTCGCTCGGCGAAGTCTTGTTCGTAGCCGTTCTTGATCATGCCTTCGATGATCTTCTTATGAAATCCAAGGATCGCGCCGCTGCGTCGCCACGCCGCCATCGCGCGGCGGAGCTGATCGGCTTCATCCGCCGTGAACGACGCCGCGACCATCGCGACTTTCATCGCTTGTTCCTGAAACAGCGGGACGCCCAGCGTCTTGCTTAAGACACCCTTGAGCGCTTCACTCGGATACGAAACGGCTTCTTCGCCGTTTCGTCGTCGCAGATATGGGTGGACCATGTTGCCTTGAATCGGACCCGGTCGCACGATCGCGACTTCGATCACGATGTCGTAGAAGTTTCGCGGACGAAGACGTGGGAGCATGGACATCTGCGCGCGCGATTCGATTTGGAAGACACCGATGGTGTCCGCGTCGCAGATCATGTCGTAAACAGCGGGATCGTCGGGGGGGACAGTATGTAACTGATAGCGCCTTCCTTCGTAGCCACGATCGCAAGATCGTGGATTCAGACCGCGTAATGGGTCCACCATCTTGCGATCGTGGCTACGAGGTGCTTCCAGCAACTTGAACGCTTTCGAAATGCACGTGAGCATCCCGAGCGCGAGCACATCGACTTTGAGCAACCCGAGTTCTTCGATGTCATCCTTGTCCCATTCAACCACAGTCCGATCTTCCATGCTCGCGTTTTCGATCGGGACCATCTCACACAACGGTCCGCGACACATGATCATTCCACCCGTGTGTTGACCGAGATGGCGCGGGAAACCGAGCATTTCCGCGACGAGCGCGACGACTCGTTGCACCGTCGGATCGCGCCCGTCGATACCGGCTTCTTTCAATTGGTCGGGAGACAGCGTTCCACGATGCCACCAGTCCAACCGCTTGGCGAGCGAATCGACCGTGTCGACCGACATGCCCATCGCTTTGCCCACATCACGCACCGCAGAGCGGCCGCGATAGGTTATCAAAGTCGCGGTCATGCCCGAGCGATCGCGTCCATACTTCTGATAGACGTATTGAATGACTTCTTCACGGCGTTCGTGTTCGAAATCGACGTCGATATCGGGTGGCTCGTTGCGCGCAGCGGAGACGAATCGTTCAAACAGCAGATCGACTTCGGCGGGATTGACGCTGGTGATGCCGATGCAATAACACACCGTAGAGTTAGCGGCTGAGCCACGGCCTTGACAGAGAATGCCGCGCGCGCGGGCGAACTTCACGAGATCGTAAACAGTTAGGAAATAGGCTTCGTAACGCAGTTTCTCGATGAGCTGAAGTTCATGCACGATCGCGGCGCTCACTCGTTCTGGAATTCCTTGCGGATATCGTTCCGCAGCGCCGCGCCAAGCGAGATCGGTGAGAAATTGCAGCGGTGTTTGTCCCTCAGGCACGACTTCATCCGGATATTCATATTTCAACTCGCCCAAGCTGAAATCACACCGCTCGGCGATCTCGATCCCGCGTCGAATCGCCTGTGGATGATCAGCAAACAGCCGATGTATCTGCTCGGGCGATTTGAGATATCGCTCGCCATTCGGGAACAACTTGAATCCCGCATCGTGGATTGTGCATTTGTGATGAACACAGGTGAGCACATCTTGGAGCGCGCGACGACCCGGATCGTGATAATGAACCGCGTTGGTCGCGAGGAGTGGAATGTGCGTTGCGCGACTGAGGTCGACCATGCGACGAAGATGCGAGTCATCGTCAGCGCCATAAACGCGCGAAACAGTGAGCGAGAGACGATCACCGAGCGCATCACGTAAATAGTCGATCGCATCTCGATGATTGCTTGCGAAACCGCCCCTCGACAATGCTCGGGGCAGGCAAGCGGCAGCAGCGATCAGTCCAACACTGTGCGCGACGAAATCATCGATCGACAGCTCGCATTTCCCTTTTTCGACGCGCCGTTTTCCCAACGTCAGCATTCGACACAACCGTCCATACGCAGCGCGATCGGTTGCCCAGACAAGCAGATCCGGTCCATCGGTCAGCGGGATTCGCGAACCGATCAGCAGCTTCATCTTGCAGCTTTTCGCGGCAGCATGCGCACGGACGACACCGGCCAAGGTGTGATGATCCGTGATCGCGATCGCGCGGTAACCCAGCTCGGCGGCGTTGTAGACCAGCTCGTCCGGATGGCTCGCGCCGCGCAAAAACGTGAAATTGCTGGTGACGTCCAGCTCGGCGTAGTCGAGGTCGCAATGCGCGACACGCGTTGGTGGCGGCAAGGGTTCGCGGGATTTTGGATCAGGGGATTCGGGCATTGGTGTGAAATGAGCAATGACCAAGGTCGCAATGACCAATCAATGAATAAGCACCAAGCACGAATTTTGGGTTTGGTCATTGCTCATTGATTGGTCATTGATCCTTGATCATTGGTTATTCCCTCATTCAAATTCTCCATGCACAAACCATTTTCCCGTTTCCTGCACACGAAACACCCAGAACCGCTGTCCTGACTTTTCGTCTTCAACGTCGAAGTAATCCCGCGTCTTATCGTGTCCGCGCCACCATTGACCGGCGATGCGCTCAGGGCCGATGGAGTGGGACAGGCGGTGCGTCGCGCCGCCATAGCTTGGGCGGGAGAACTGGATTGGAAAACCATCGGCATGATCCGATGGTGAGACGGTCACCAAAATCTCTTCAGGCCAATCGAACAAGTGAAGCGGACGAAGTTCGTGGCATGGGCGCCTCGCCCATGCATTTATCGCTTGAGCGCCGGGCGCATGGGCGAGGCGCCCATGCCACGTGAATGCGTACTCCGGCACATGCGATTCGATCGGCTCCGCCTGCGCGACTGTTTCCTGTCCCATCCGCACGCTCAGCCGCTCGATCAGGTGATCCAGCTCGATCTCGCCGGCGAATTCTTCGTGTTCGAGCAGCGCGATCTGCTCATCGCTGACGCGCTGGGCGCTGGTGACGATCAACTGGATGCCAAGAAATCCGACATCGGTCTCGACCGTTTCCATCGCGCAGCGAAGTAGGTTGAACAGATTCACCGGATCGCGGCTCGGACGAGACAATCGAATCGATTTGTACAGCGTGACCGCGTAAGGCCGAAAGAATTCCACGTCGATCGCTCGGGCGCCGCAACCACGTTTGAGCAGGTCGGCCACGATCGTTTTCAGCAGCGTTTTGAAGACCAGCCAGATCGCTTCGAGCGAATCGACCGAGCCGTCGAAATCCATCCGCGCGCTGATGGGCGAAAATGGTTCCAGCGGCACAAGCGGCTCGGCGATGCGACCGAACGCTTGATCGATGCGAAGCAATAACTGCTGACCGAATCTCGCCGGCAACGATTCGCGCGGGAGTTTGGTGAGCTGCCCGATCGTCGTCAGACCCAGGTGGTGCAATGATTCGACGATTGTCTCATCCAAGCGAAGTGCTGAAGGACGGAGTTCGAGCAGGGCGTTGTGCAGCTCATCTTGCTCGACGATCGCGTCTTGATGCTTTGGCGAAAATGTGAGCGCCCACGCCGCGGCAGGATTCGGTGCGACGGTCAGATGTGCGGTGATGCGAAATCGATCGAGTGCATCGCGCACGCGCGGGATGATTTTATCGATCCCACCGAATACGCGTTCGCAACCGGTGAGGTCGAGGAAGAGACCGTGGTTTTGTATTGCCGCAAGCGGCGAAACAATCGGTGAGAAGCGCATCATCCATCGAGCGAGCGCTTCAAGTGCAATCGCATCTCGATACGGTTCGTGCGATGCATGCTTCACCGTCGCATCGAGCGCACGGGCTTCGCTTAATGTCATCCCGGGACGAATACTCTTCGCGCGGGCCGCATCATTCACAGCGACGATCAGTTCGCGCTGCGCGATGGGTTGAACGAGAACCAGAGCATTGCGGATCGCGGGTTTCGGATGGCGGATTGCAGGATCGGGAGCGAATCCGGATGCGAGCGATGCGCTGGGTTTTGTCAGGTTCTTCTTCGGTCGCTCGATCCAGACTTGATGTGACCAGCGACGAACTCTAGCAGGGGCAATTCTTTGTTTGTTGTACGAAACGGATCCGAGTCTTCGGAGTATCTCAGACCCGGCGTGTGAAGCGGACGCGATCGCATTTCCAGTTATTCTGCATTCTTCATTCTGCATTCTGCGTTCAGACTCACGCTGTCGCGCGAGTTGTCGCCGGAAGCGGTCGATCGGCCAGTTGCTCAAGCGTACGCAGAGGATGGACTTGGATGCTGTTGGTTTCACGGTGATGCTCCAGGATGACGGCGGTTCCGACTTGTCCTCCGTGACCGTGAATCAGTTCGATCCTCCATCGTTGAACCGTCCGCAACCCGCGCTGCGGTGAAACGAGCCAGCGCGTGGTGGCGGAATAAATGTTGGCGGTGCGATCGTACGGGCGCAGCAGAATACCGATGCCTTTGCCGCGTTCGGCGGCAAGTTGGAAACGCCGCGCTTCGATGCGCGATAATCGTCGAGGCGATGCGATCGTCGCGATCACGCCTCGGCATCGCAGACATTCCGCGATCGCCCAGTTCTCATCGGGAATCGTTTTCGGCCGCAACAAGAACAACCGATCCAGCGGCACACCCATCGCTGCGACGGCGGGGGGATAAAGCTTGCCTTGCGGATCACACCAGACGATCGCGCCGCGAAGATTGTTGGAACCGCAGATGGACGCCGATGGACGCGGATTAAAATTCAATTGTCCACGAATGGACACTAATGAACACGAATCAGAATTTGATTTATTCGTCTTCATTCGTGTCCATTCGTGGACAATTGAATTTTAATCCGCGTCCATCGGCGTCCATCTGCGGTTCCAACAATCTTCGCGGCGCGATCGTCTGGTGTGATCCGCAAGGCAAGCTTTATCCCCCCGC
>JACMJD010000690.1 GCA_014380825.1 Phycisphaerae bacterium
CGCCGCGAAGTTGTTCGATCACTTCATACTTCGAGACCGCCGGCTTCACGCCCGCCGCTTCTTTTCGCACGGCCTGCTTCTCGCGGATGTAGCGATCGCGACCGATCGGCATGTCGATCACATCGCCCAGCAACTGCGGCACGCCGTGCACGATTGCGATGTAGGTTTTCTGGATCGTGCGATTCTCGAACTGCCGCGCGATTCGCCAGTGCGCTTCGTCGCTTTTGGCGACGAGCATCACGCCGGTGGTGTTGCGATCGAGCCGATGCAAGATGCCCGGCCGCCAGTTCCCGTTCACACCGCTCCAGCGTTGGCCATAGAACACCAGGCCGTTCACGAGCGTTCCGGTCCACACGCCGCGCGCGGGGTGAACCATCAGGTTCGCCTGCTTGTTCAGCGCCAGGAAATGTTCGTCCTCGTAAATGATGTCCAGCGGAATGTCTTCCGGCACCAATTCACTGATCGGTTCCGGCGGCGCGACCATTTCCACGATGTCGCCGTTGCGCGGGTGATAACTGGATTTGACGACACGCCCATTGACCTTCACCAGCCCTTCACCGACCAACCGCTGCACGCCCGCGCGCGAGAGATAACCGACCCGATCGACCAGGTATTGGTCGATCCGGCGGGTCAGGTTTTTCGTCACTCGCCACTGGAAGTGCTTCAGATCCGCATCGGAATCCTCGCCGTCTTCGGGCGCGACGACATCCTCGCCCGGAATTGCCGGGGCGGACGCAGGCTCGAGATTCTGTTCATTCTCTTCCGTCAATCGGTCCTCATCGCTACGCTGTTGTTCATCATGTCCCAATTCCCCAATCAACCGCCGATGAATCCAGCGCAACCATACGCCCAACCCGGCATGCCCGGCGATCGACCGCGCACCAGCGCGGCGGCCATCGCGAGTTTGATCTTCGGGATCCTGGGCTGCTTACCGTTCGTCACCAGCATCATAGCGGTGATTCTCGGAATCGTCGGAATTCGCAAGACCAGCGATCCGCGCGTCACTGGCCGCGGGATGGCGATCGCCGGACTCGTTCTCGGCCTGATCGGTCTCGTAGGTTGGGGCACGATGGGCGGCGGCGTGTACGCGCTCTACGTCACTTCGCGCCCGGTCGCCAAGGTCGCGCAACAGTTCACGCAAGACCTCGCCGCAGGCAACGTCACCGCCGCGGCAGCGAATACCGAGCCGACGCTCACGCCGGACACGCTACAAACGCTAGCCGATCAGCTTAAGCCGTTGGGTGCGTTGCAGGACCTGACGATCCCCAGTCGAGCCGCCGCGAGTACGGGCGGCCAGACAACCTGGACGCTGGTCGGCGTCGCGCGATTCGCAAATGGGACGAAAGCCGCAACGATCGAGCTGAGGAAGCAGTCGGACGGAAGTTACAAGGTGATGTCCGCGCAATTCAAGTGATTCACGAATCACTTCGACGGCGCGGTGGCGGGCAGCGTGGTTGGCGACGGCGCAGCACTGTTGAAGTCGGCGCTCGTCTGGGTCACGGGTGTTGGCGATGTCGTCGTCGCGTCGGTCGTCGGTTGCGAACTGGGCGCGGTGGCGGGGTAGGCGCTGAGCAGAACCGGGCCCTGAATCTCGTTCATGATGATCAGCTTGCGTCGGGCTTGTTCCTGAAAGCCGATCGGCGCCGTGCTGTCATTCACGACCGCCGCGTAAGCCGTCTGGGCGGCGGGCCAGTCGTGACGATTCTCGGCGATCGCCGCCAGACCGAATTGCGCACTCACCCACGATAGTTTCTGGCCGGCGTAGGTGCTGAGCACGTCGCGATACGCGCTCTCAGCGACCTTCAGATACTCTTCCGGTTTCCGCAGAGCCAGCGCCGGCTGCGTTGCCGCCCCGGCCAGCGGCGCCAGGTTGGCCAGCGTCCAGTTCAGATCGCCCTTGGCGACCAGTGCCGCGGCGCGAAGGGCGGCGCCGTCGTCGCCCTCGGCCTCGCGAAGGATCGTGTCGATCGCGGTGTGCACTTGCGACGTCAGTTCAGTGCGATAACTCGCCAACTGCTGGGCCGGAAAGTATTGGGCGTCCAGGTTCCGCAGCTCCCGCGGCCCGAAGTGAGCCGTCGCCGTGGCGCTGGCCAGGGCGTTAATCCGCTGGTTCGCGGTGTTCACGCGGTAGCGATAAACGAACACGCAAAGGAGCACGAACGTCACCGCAAGCACGATCTTGCTGGCGTGCCGCTGGAGCTTCTCCGGCATCGTCTCAAGCTGCTTGGCGAGCTCGTTATTTTGCAACTGATGACGGCGTTCGGCTTTCATTGGGCCGGGGAGTGTATCGGTGTAGGTTGGCGATAACAAGTTTGCGGGGAGGTGGTTATTGGTTCTTGGTGATTGGTTATTCGGGCTGGGTTGCAGTCGGCATGTCCCGCCGCAAGCGTGCCCGAATAACCAATCACCAAGAACCAATAACCCTCCCCACTCTTGTCACCATGCCAGACGATTCTTGACACCATTTAGGCAGAGTCTACACTTTGAATTGCCCACGCGAAGTCGGCGGAAGTTCTGACTGCGAATCGACTTCGCCGACGTATACACCTGAGCAATACACCGCCGAATGCTTTCCCGCGATCGTACACCCTGGAGGCCAGCACCATGACGAGACTTAACGGGACGAAGTTCACCCGGCTTTCTCTGGCCACGATGTTCTTGTCGTCGTCAGTCGCTTTGTTCAACACGCGCGCTCTCGCGCAGGATCCGCCCGCGCCTGAAACGCCGCCGGCCACCGCGCCGACGGACACGCCTGCCGCCCCCGCGCCGGAAACTCCCGCGCCCGAAACTCCCGCGCCCGCGCCGGAAG
>JACMJD010000691.1 GCA_014380825.1 Phycisphaerae bacterium
CTGTCGGGCGCCATTCGCATCCCGAGATCCTTCGAGTAGAGCATGCTGCTTATCAATTGCAGTAAGTAGCAGTGTCCCCCTTAATCCAATCTGCTTGCCTGATCCGCTGCAGATGGCTGCCAGAACGTGACCTCGTAATCGTTCAAGTCTTCGAACGGTCCGTCTGCGAAGTGGACGACGAACGAGCGGTCGGGGAAATCGTGTGCGAGCTTTGTCTGCCAGATATCGCGAAGCAAGCGGCCCAGATAAATGAGCTGCTCCGCGGTTGCGGAACCGCCCGCGCGAGAGAAATAGTCAGATACGTGCCGGTGGTTCATCACGATTTCAACGTCGCGCCGATTGCCGTCGCGTTGCTCCATGAACGCACGGAATGAGTCTGACGAGAAGCCGGCGAAGAGCACACAGCCGTCATGCTCGACGAACTCAGGCCAGAACAGTCGGCCGTATCCGATCGCAAGTTCGGAACGGCCGACACATCCGATCCACGCTTCAACCGAAATCCCGTGGCCGTTGTTCCACGCCTGCAGTTCGGGGATGAGCCTGACGAAGTCGATTTCGGAAGTGTTGCTCATGATCAGTCCTGCTGCAATCGCTTTCCCATACTGGTGACTTCATCAACCGAAAATCCAATCGCGCGATAGAAGTCGATGACGGCCTGGTTCGTCGCCCTCACCTGCAGGTTGACCTTCGGGCAACCCGCGGCAAGCAGAACTCGCTCCGCTGCCTTCATCAGCTCGCGGCCGATTCCGCGGGACCGCTGCTTCGGGTCGACGGCGAGATAATTGATCCAGCCGCGATGGCCGTCGTAGCCGCACATGACGCTGCCGACGATCGCGCCATCGCTCACCGCGAGCAAAAACATTTCCGGTTGAACGGCCAGCTTGCGCGCGATGTCCTTCCGCGGATCGTTCTGCGGCCGAACCAGATCGCACCGCCGCCACAGCTCGATGACGGCATCTTCGTCGGCGGGTTGGAAGGGGCGGATGTTCATGCTTGATGTCGCGCGAGACCTTTTTCCGTCACGTCCACGTTCGGTGATTCGTCCAGTTTGAAACCGAAACGTCCATGCGATTCTCGAAACGACCTCCGCAGATCATACGCCGAAAACGACGAATTCCCCGTTTAGCCCGGCCGCTTGCGGCGGGTGACTTCTTCAACGTCGGAAAACCGGAACTCGCCGCAAGCGGCCGGGCTAAACGAATGCGTTGTCGTGGGGCGCTGGTCGCAAGCACCGGCCGGGCTGCGGGTTGGGACAAATCGCGAGTTTGGCCGCTTTTACCGGTGTTTTGAGATAAAATACTTGTGTCGCCACGCGGTCTGCGCGTGCTCGCGGCTTGCTCGTCAGTTTCCTACGACGGGCGACTCCTTAACGTTTTCATTGCTCCTCACATCTCTTTCTCCCAACGGAGGCCGTCATGACCGTCACACCGAAGAAGCTCGCCGCCAATCGCGCGAATGCTCAGAAGTCCACCGGGCCACGCAGCGTTGCGGGCAAACGTCGCTCGTCGATGAACGGCGTCACGCACGGATTGTTTTGCAGCGACGTGCTGTTGCGCGGCGAAGACGCTCGGGTGTTCGAGCAATTTCGCTCGGCCGTGCTGATGAAATTATCGCCGCAGGATGTGGTGGAGTTGATGATCTGCGACCGGATCGTCACCGCGCAGTGGAAGCTGCGGCGGCTCAACGCGCGGGAAGAGAAGCCGCATCTCGTGAGGTCTTCGCTGCCGATTGATCGCGCACGTCGAGCGATTCAGCGCGATCGTGACCAGCGCGAGTTCACGGAGCTGCGTTGGGGCCGAGCTTCGTGCCGACCGCCGACGACAAGCGCACGGATCGCGTGCTCGCGCAGTATGAGCAAGCCGGCGCCGCAAGCGCGTTGGAACGACACGCGCCCAGCGAGATGCCGGAGGAGGAAGCCCACGACGGGAAGTATTCCGACGAGCAGATCGATCGCTGGTCGCGCGTCGAGCAGCGGCTGGAACTGTCGATCCACCGCAACCTGCGGATGCTGGAGCGACTGCGCCGGCAAAGCCAAAGCGAGAAAGACGAGCCCTTGCCGCAATGTCCGTTCCTGCCGGTACTTGCGGATGGCGCCGACGCGGAATCGAACACGGAAGATGATCGAATCCAGCAGACCGAAGCCAAAGAAAGGGAGGGAGAAACGGAAGGATCAACCACCAAGAGCACCAAGGGCACCAAGAATTCGGACGGTCAAAACAGAGACATCGAGGGAAATGCGGTTGAGCAGGATGTTCGAGATGATCAAAGCTCACGGATAGCAATCCGTGGGGTTCGTCAAGATCTCGAACAGAATGACGACGGCGCTTGTGCGGGGGCGGGGATGCGATTAACACCATTGGACCATCATGCGACTCCGCGAGAAATATGAACTGATCACGACGCCTCGCGTGGAGCCGCGGCGGACGACGATTCAACGGTACGGCATCGCGATCATAGCGGTCGCATTGGCGGGGGCGGCGCGGGCGGTGTTCTGGGGCGTGCTTGCTAACGATGTGCCGTTTCTGCTTCAGCTCGTCGCGGTCGCGGTGGCCGCGACGATCGGGGGGCTCGGGCCGGGGTTGCTCGCCACGATCCTGGGCGCGGCGGTTGGATTCTTTCTCGCGAGCTACGGCGATCCGGCGCGGAACTCCCTCTCCGAGCTCAGTCGATTTCTGATCGAAGCCAGTTTGATCAGCGCGCTAGGCGGCTGGCTCGCCGTCGCGCGGCAACGCGCCGAAGCTTCCGACATCGCGCGGGCGGCTCTGGAGAAGCAGATGCTCGAAGTCGGCGACAAGGAACGCCGCCGCTTCGGTCACGATCTGCACGATGGCCTTGGCCAGCAGCTCACCGGCATTGCGCTGCTCAGCGAATCGCTGTCGAATCAGTTGACGGCGAAGTCATCGCCGCACGCACTGCAGGCGGAGCAGATCGCGTCGCTTGTCACCGAGACGATCGGCTGGACGCGCGAATTGGCGCGCGGGCTTTCGCCGCTCACGCTGGAGACCGACGGACTTTCCGCCGCTCTGGAGGAATTGGCCGCACGCGCGAGCCGGTTGTTCACCATCAGTTGCCGCTTCGACTGCGAGCAGGATACTTTGCCGGTTGCTGACGACGCCGCCATCCACGTCTACCGAATTGTGCAGGAGGCAATCAGCAATTCGGTTCGTCACGGCAAGGCCAAGCACGTGGAGATTTGCGCGGAGTTGGAGTCCAGCGTGCTGACGATGACGGTGACGGACGACGGCTCGGGTTTGTCCGCCAAAACCGTTGCTCAGCCGGGCATAGGCTTGCGAATTATGCAGTATCGTGCGAACCTGATCGGAGCAAAGCTACACGTCGCGCGAGTGAGCGAGCGAGGCGGCACGATCGTCTCCTGCACACTGGGCGCATCGGCCAGCAACGGACGGCGAACCGAACCGGAGGCACGTGATGACCGGCACTGAAACCGCGGGCAGCCCGATTTCACCGCGAACCGCGGATGGAAAGTTCAAGATTCTCCTGATCGATGATCATCCGATCGTCCGCCAGGGACTGGTGCAGTTGATCAATCAGGAAGTCGACATGCACGTGTGCGCCGAAGCATCGAACGCGCGCGAGGCGATGGAAATGGCGGCATCGACGGCGCCGGATGTCGCGGTGGTCGACATCTCGTTGGAAGATCGCAGCGGCGTGGAGCTGATCAAGGAGTTCGGCCAGCGATTTCCGAATATGCTGTGTTTGGCGCTGTCGATGTATGACGAATCGATGTACGCGGTACGCGTGCTGCGCGCGGGCGGGCGCGGGTACGTGATGAAGCAGGAAGCGACCAAGAAGGTGATTGCCGCGATCCGTCGCGTGGTGGGCGGACAGGTTTATGTCAGCGACGCGATGGCGTCGCGCCTCGTCGGGCAATTGGTGCTGGGAGAAAACGATCGTGGCTCTCCGGTCGCGGCGCTGAGCGATCGCGAGCTGGAGGTGCTCACGCTGATCGGCCGGGGGATGGGCACTCGCGAGGTGGCCGAGCGGTTGTTCATCAGCGTGAAGACGGTCGAAGCGCACAAGGAACGGTTGAAGGAAAAGCTCAAGCTGCAAGGCAGCACCGAGCTGGTGCGCTTCGCCGTGCAATTCACGCTGGATCAGGCCAACCAGGCTGCGAAATGAGCCGCGGAAAGTGCGAACGGGCGGCGGCAGTTTCATTCCGCCGCCGAAAGCTCACGGGCGAAAGCTCACGGGCATAGAATGATCTGGCCATGCCGACGCTTGATCAGATTCTCGGTGGCGCGCCGCTGCTCACCTTGCACGTGAACGTGCCGCTGCAGCCCGAGCCGAGCGTGTTCCTCCTTCAGCGCGGGATCACGATCGGGCGGGGGCGAGACAACGCGATCGTTGTCGATCATCCTTCGGTGGGCGAGACGCACGCGCAAGTGTACGAAGATCCGGAGACGGGCCTTCTGCGGGCGCGATGCCTCGAGCCATTCTTCTTTACGACAACCAATGATCTGGAAGTCGTGAGAATTACGCTTCAGCCGGATGCGACGTTCCATATCGGCGAAGTGCGATTTGATTGCGGCGTGATCGAGTTGCGCACGGCGCGATCGACCAGCTCCGAAGCCGAACCCGCTCCGTTGCAGCTACCGCCGCCGTTGGCG
Source organism: Phycisphaerae bacterium (assembly GCA_014380825.1). The sequence goes on from JACMJD010000691.1 coordinate 4,629, forward strand.
ATGCCATACGTTCCCGCGATTCGGGCGGCGTGTCCGCGATGTCATGAGTCGATCCTGAATCATCCGGCGTCGGCGCGATTCTGCTCGCGCTGCGGATTAGAGTTGCCGGAGAACTGCCCGCCATGGAATTGCGAGGGCGAGCTCAACCTGTCGAACCCCGCGCTGGCCGCCTACGCACACGCGTTGTTCAACTTGGGCTCGCGATACGAGAACATGCCCGGGGGTGTCGATATCGAGCAAGCCATCCGCTACTACGAGAAGGCCGCAAAGATCGGCGTACCGGGGGCGAGGGCGAGGCTGGAGGCGAGGGAGTGAAGCGGGTTGTTGGTTCTTGGTTATTCGTTATTGGGGTGCGCCTCAGCTGATTGACGCGTCGCCGGCTCGGGCGCGCACCAATAACCAAGAACGAATAACCAAGAACCAACTACCTCTTGAAGAACGTCTTCCCCTTCGCGTTGTACTTGCTCAGGCGGTTGTTGACGTACAAGCCTTCCAGCAGGAACTCGCCCACGCTGGCCAAAGTGTTCGCATCGTTCGGATCGAGTTCCAATTCTTTGGCGAGTTTCATCGCGGATTGGGGGAGCGATTTGACCAGCTTCATGTTCGAGACGAATTCTTCGCCCGTGATGTCGTCGCCGGCGGGGAAGGTCAGGTTGCCTTGGAACTGGGCGGTGATCGTCTCGTAATCCGCAGGGTCGGCGTAGCGGTTGAAGACGTTCTTCACCGCTTCGCCGACGATCGACTGGATCAGCTTATCCTCGGCGCCTTCCTCTTCGGCCAGCGTCATTTCGATTTTTCCGCGGCAACTGGCGACGAGGAAGTTCAGGTCGCAGATGCGCGGCACGACGCGCGTCTCGCCGCTGAAGATGCCGCGGCGCTCGGCGTTGCTCGTGACTGTTTCGGCGTTGGCGATGCTTGTGCGCACCGACACGCCGGAGGATTGACTGACATGAGGACTATGACGCGCCAGCCGAACAACCTCTTCGATGATCTCGCTCATGAATGGCGGGAACTCCACGGCCACGCCGGACGACGATCCGTTCGAGTCGCGCGCAAGCCACGCGTTCTGCTTCACGATCTCGATGCCCTCGTCGATCGTCTCCGGATAATGCGTGCGTACCACGCTGCCGATTCGATCCTTCAGCGGCGTGACGATTCGACCTCGGTTGGTGTAGTCCTCGGGGTTGGCGCTGAACACGAGACACACGTCGAGGTTCAGGCGGATCGGATATCCGCGAATCTGAATGTCGCGCTCTTCGAGCACGTTGAACAGACCGACCTGAATGCGCGGCGCCAGGTCGGGCAGTTCGTTGATCGCGAAGATGCCGCGGTTCGAGCGCGGGATCAGGCCGTAATGCATCGTGGTTTCATCCGACAGATATCGGCCTTCCGCGTGCTTCACCAGATCGACTTCGCCGATCAGGTCGGCGATCGTCACATCGGGCGTGGCGAGCTTTTCGTGATAGCGGTCATCGCGATGTACCCATTCGATTCCAGCGGCGTCGCCCTGGTCGGCGATGATGCGCTTGCCCGATCGCGTGACCGGCGTCATCGGATCATCATTGATCTCCGTGCCGGCGAGCGTCGGAATCCATTCATCCAGCAGCGTCGGCAGCATGCGCAGGATGCGCGTCTTGGCTTGTCCGCGCAGGCCGAGGAACAGCAGGTCGTGCTTCGACAGGATGCCGTTCACGATCTGCGGGAGGACCGATTCGCGGTAGCCGATGATGCCGGGGAACAGTTCTTCGCGAGCTTTAAGTTTCTTGATCAGGTTGCGACGCAGCTCATCCTTCACGCTGCACGGGCGATATCCGGTCTCCTTGAGCTGTCCAACCGTTGCGGGCCGAGGGTGCGCCATCTTGAGAAATCTCCGGTTCCTGTTGGGGCAACTGAAAAATGCGTAGCAACAATGATAGCGCTACCAAGGCGGGTTCGACCACGTGCGGTCAAGATTCATCCGACAGTTCTTCCGGCGGTGCCGTCATGCGTCGCGCGGATTCGGCCCAGGCGTCGACGTGTTCGGTCTTGTCGCGCGAAGCCGATTCGGTGGGCTGGAAGAACCGGCGAATGCGGAATGTCATCAACAGGCCGATCAGCATGATGAACAGCAGGATCGCGAGCAGCA
>JACMJD010000692.1 GCA_014380825.1 Phycisphaerae bacterium
CTAGAAGCCAGCGAGCTCAGATCAATCTACGCAACCAACCCCCACTTCCACGGCGAACCGGTCGACGACAATGCGGTGTTGGTTCAATTCACTTACTACGGCGACACCGACTTCAACGGCGTCGTCGACTTCGACGACTACAGCCGGATCGATTTCGGCTTCACGAATAGCCGCTCGGGCTGGCTCAACGGCGACGTCGATGGCAACGGCATCGTCGATTTCGATGACTTCTCACTGATCGACGGGGCGTTCAACACACAAGGAACCGCTCTGCGGCCCGGCGTGCCTTCGCTCGCAGGGAAGTCCGGCAAGGCGCCGGCCAAGTCTTGATTTGTCCGAACCGCGCCCTCGCGGACGGATCGCTGCCGCCGAAACTGGGCGCGGGGCAGCGGTCAGCGCCGACGGCGTCGGATCGTTCCGATACAGCCGGCGGTCGCGAGGAGCATTGCCGCGCTCGGTTCCGGCACGGCCGCCAGGAATCCGGCGGCGTATTGTTCGCCGAACTGGCCGAGGTGCATCATCACCAACTGAAGCGAGGGCGTGTCCATTCCAGCATCACTGCGATCGCTGCCATTGAGATACGCCATCGCACGGCGGAGCGTGCCGGACTGCGTATTGAAAGCGTGATCCATCAATGAGTAGTCGTCGAAATCGACGACGCCGTTGAGATCGAAATCGCCGCGGAACCATTCGGTGCCGCCGGCGTTGAAGCCGTTGTCGGTGCGGCTGTAGTCATCGAAATCGACGACGCCGTTGAAGTCTGTGTCGCCGTAATACGTGTACTTGACGAGTACATCGGAATCAGCGACCGCAAAGCCGTCGAACGTCGCGGTCGCACCGTAGACAGTGTGATACTGCTGGCCGGATAGCACGCCCAGCGTGGTGTTATTCGGCGTCGCGCTGGCGGCGGCACTGCTGGTGATGCCGGGGCGGTTCCACAAGCCACCGTTTCGCGCGAAGGCGATCTGCGATTGCACGAGTGACTTGGCCGTGCCGGTGAGAATCAGGTCGTTGTTGTTCAAATTCAGCGTGCCGGTTGGCGCGGCGCCGCCGTGCATCAGTAGCGATCCGACGCGGCTGACCGAGGCGGCGGTTCCGTTCGAAGCGATCGTCAATCGACCGTGAAGGTCAATCGTGTTGTCGCGCACGAAGTTGGCGGTGACGTTGCCGAGCGCGCCGACGATCGTCGTGCCGGTGGCATTGATCGCGCCGGTGTTTGCGACCGCCTCGAAATCTTTCGTTCCTGGTCCGCTGATCGTGGACAATCCTGCGAACGCGTTGAAGAAGACCGCGGTGCTGCCGAGCGTGACTGTGAAGTTGCCGGAAGCCGTGTTGTTAAACGTGTCGTAGAACGTCGTCGCGCCGTTGCCGGTGACGGTGATCTGGCCCGCGTTCGTGACCGGCGCGAACACATCCGTGCTGCCGCCGCTGAAGAACATCAGGTTGTTGTTGGTGATCAATCCCGCTTGCAGCGTTCCACGGCCGCTGACCACTCCCTGGTTCGCCATGGCGAAGCCGTTGTTGTTGAACTCGCCGCCGCTGAGCTGAATCGCGCCGAAATTGCTCGCCAACCCGGACGTGTACGACACCGTATTTCCGGTCACGGCCTGGATTTGTCCGGCGGACGTATTCGTGTTCGCTGCGGCGGTTAAGCTGAGCTCGCCATTCTCCGCGCGGATCACGCCGTTGTTCAGAACGCGATTGGCGACCTGACCCGCTCCCTTGATCGATACGGCATTCGTGATCGTCCCACCCAGCAGCCGCGCGCCGCTGCCTTGCAGCGTGATCGGCACGCCGTTCACGAAGTTCGGCTGAAGGTTCAGCGTGCAATTCGGTGCGACGATGAACTGGCTGCTGGGATCTTGGATATCAATTGCCTTAATCACCAACGGGACCGTGGGCAGATCCGCGCGCACCGTGCCGCCGTTCATGACCAACTCCGGCTCGATGATTCCGCCGCCGGAGATCAATCCACCGCCATTGGCGGCGTTGGCTTGGTTGAAGACCTGCCCGCTCAGTCCCGTGAGCGATCCGCCGTCCAGCCGGATCGTGTTGAAATTGTTGATCAAGCCCGCCCGCAGGCTCGTGCCCGGGCCAACATGGATGGTGGCCGCCGTCGTGTTGGTGATGTTGGAGATAGCCAGAGCGCCTGTGGGCGTGATGTTGCCGAGGTTATTGACTGTTCCGCTGATCGTGCCCGCGCCGTCAACCAGCGCGCCGGCCTCGTTGCTGATCGCGATGGAGCCGACGGTCAGCGTGCCGTTCTCCATCGTCAGCCGATTACGGTTCAACAGCGCGCCAGTCAGTGCCCCGCCGCGACTGACGATCTGACCTTCATTGCGGAACGTGCCTGCGATCGTGCCGCCGAGCTGGGTCATCCTGCCTGCGAACACGCCACCGGTTGCGCCGCCCACGATCGTTCCACCCGGGTCGAGCTCAAGGCCGTGCATCGAAGCGTCGCCGCCGAAGAAGTTGCCGCTGAACGTGACGACCGCCGGCGTGACTTCCAGTCGTCCGCCGCTGAGCAGGTAAGTGCCCGTGACGTTCGGGACCAGCCCGCCCAACCCACCGACGAAAAGCACTCCATTGACTTTGTGTACCCCGCCAGTCTGTTCGAACAGTCCCGTTCCGCTGCCGAGGCCCTCTGACGCGACGACGGCCTCCAAACCATTGATATCAAGCGTGCCGTTTTGTAGTTGGTACAGACCGCTGGTGATCATTTGTCCGAACGTAACCGCGCCGAGCAGTGGATTTCGGTTCGCGACGCTCACCGCACCGCTGCTTTGCGTCATCGAGCCGTTCTGCACGGACAACACGTCGCTCGTTAAGATGGTGCCGTTACCGCTGAGCGTGTACCGGCCGGTGCTGCTGTATCCGACGGTAATGGACTGCGCAGTGTGCATGGCGCCGTTTTGCGCGAAGAACCCGGGGCCGCCGTAGCCGATGCGTTCGTCGATGACGGAGGTGTTCAACTGCGAATTACCGCTCAGCAGATACGTGCCGGCGCTGCCCGCGCTGACGCCGATGTTCAGCCCGGCCAGTCCCGCGCGAACGGCGGTGTATGACACGCTGCCGCCGGTTTGATTGAACGTACCCGCGCCGCTGCTTCCGAGGTCGAACACCGCATCGCCGTTGTTCGCCTGAATGCTGAGACCGCCGCCGCTCATGTTGTAGGCGCCATAGCTGCCGGGTTGTTGGGCAATGATGAGCTTCGGCATGCCGGCGGAGCCGTTGCCGCTTTGCGCGAATGTTCCGCCGCCCGCGTTGCCCAGCGTTACGAACGCGCCCGATCCGACGTTAAGGAATCCATCGCCGCTCAGGGAGTAGAAGCCGGAGCCGCCAACGCCGTCGCCCAGCGTGATCGACGCGCCGATATCCGCGCGCCCGCTGTCTTGCACGAAGGTCCCAAAACCAAGTTGGCCGATCACTACTTTCGTGCCGCTCTGGTTTCCCAGAGTGGCCGCGTTGACCGAAAGGTTTCCGCCGTTGGCGATCGTGTAGAAGCCACGACCGTTCACCGTGGTTCCCAGCAGCAGCCCGGCAGTGCTGAACGACCCGCCCGGGTTGACAGAGTTGAAGCCGCCACTGTTCACAAACGCGCCCTTGCCGGTCGTGCCGATCTCCTCGAGGAACGTGCTCAACGAATTGTTCTGCGGCAAGTTGACGGTGTTCATGCCGATCTGCGTCGTATTGTTGATGTGCAGGTTCAACGTCGTCACGCCGCCGGCGTTCTGTACGACGGTGCGGGTGCTGGTGTCGGTATTGACGACAAACGTGTCATCACTAAAGGCCGGCAGCACGCCGCCGGTCCACAACGCCGGCGTGTTCCAGTTGCCAGTGCCAATCCCGCCCAGCCAGGTGCGGTTGGTGGCCGACGCGTCGGCGGGCGCGAACAGCGGCGCGGCGGCCACCACAGCGGCGAGCAACGATTTGGATTTCGAGATACGCACGGCGGGCGTGGCGATTCGACGAGACATTTTCATGCTCCTTGAAGACAGATAGGGCCGACGCAAACGAGATGTGGCGTCAAAAATGAGATAGCGGCCAAATCCATTAAACAAACGTGACAAATCTTTGAGGTGACGATTCAGGCGGGAAAAGCGTGATCCGGGGCACGGGAGAATCAGCTTGCGGCGATGGCGCTTTCGGCAACTTCCGGTTGGTTCCAACCGCCGTAGAGCAGCTCGGCCATCGCGAGCCAGGCAGCGGTTTCGGCGGAGCCGGTGCCGGGCTCGTCCCACAGATCAAACCGCACGCGATCGACGAGCTGTGGCAGAACCATCGAGCGCGTGAGGCGAACCAGGGAATTCCCGAACGCGGGATTTCGCGTGAACGGACTGACCAGCACGAGCCGGTGCGGGCGAACGAAGTTCACGGCATTGGCGAGCGAACAGGCGAGATACTGTGACATCTCATCCAGCGCCGGATCTTGTCCCGTCGCTTCGAAGCGCACGGCACGGGCTTGCAGCGATGCCGACGGCTCCGTCTTTTTCAGCGCGCGATCGCGCATCGCCAGAAACGGACTGCTGACGATTCGTTCCAGGCAACCGGTGTGGCCGCAGAAACAGCGCTCGGTTTCGACGAAGTGGCGCGTGTGGCCGAGCTCATTGCCGCCCGTGGCACAGCCGCGGTTGGGGCGACCGTTGACCAGGATTGCCGCGCCGAGTCGGCCATCCTCGATCCAGGCGAGCAGAACATCCTGTTCATGATCCGCGCGGTGCGTCAGCAGCCAGCGTGCGGCCAGCGCGTGCATATCGTTTTCCAGGACAACCGGCACACCGCCCGCCGCGTCGAAGATGGGCGACAGGTCCGCCGCCGGTCCACCTTTCATCGCCGAGCTGAACAGCAGGGCGTGCGATTGCTGATCGACGAAACCCGTGACGCTCACGCCGATGCCCAGCGTGCGAGGATCGCGATGCTTCGCCAGCAGCGCCGCCGCCGTCGGAATCAGCTTTGACGTATCGCCGCAATGTTTGATGTGAACGCGCTCGAGCATCGTGCCCACCAGACCCAGCCGACACACATCCGTGCGGCCGGGCATCAACGCCAAGCCGATCACATGTCGCCGGCCCGGATCGATCTCCAGCGGCACGCGCGGACGTCCCGCGCCGTTGCTCGTTACGGCGGCGGGGCACTCGCGCAGCAAGCCTTCGCGCAGCATCGTCTCGGCGAGCGAGCCGACTCCATTGGGAGTCAGGCCCGTCCGCTCGTGCAGTTCCGAGCGACTCAGCCGGCCCTCGGTCCAGAGGGCGCGGAAGACTTGTCGTTGGCGGGTGTCAATCACGCTGATTAATATACATGGAAATAGTAAATCGTTCCACGTTTCTCCGTTTCGTCCGAAAATACCGCTGCTGGATCGATAAATCTTGTGTTCTAATTAATATTCCGTAGGATATTAATCATCCAGGAGTCCACGATGTCGACCCATGCCGCGACCCACGAACACAGCGGAGCCAGCCCGGAAAAGATCCCAACGCTGGTCTTTCCCGACTCATCGCAGGTTGACCGCGCCATCGCCGCACGAATCGCCGAGCTCATCCGCGCCAAGGCCGCGAAGGACCAGTCGTGCGTGCTCGGATTGGCCACCGGATCGACGCCGATCGGGGTGTATGAAGAGCTCGTTCGACTTCACAACGAAGAGGGACTCTCGTTCGCCAACGTGATCACGTTCAACCTCGATGAATACTTTCCGATCGAGCCGCGCAGCCTCCAGAGTTATCGCCGGTTCATGAACGAGCATCTGTTCGATCGCATCGACATCGGCAAAGAAAACATCCACATCCCCGACGGCACGATTCCGCTTACCTCGGTGAACGAATACTGCGCCGAGTACGAACGCGCCATCGAGCGCGCCGGCGGAATCGATCTCCAACTTCTCGGCATCGGCCGAACGGGTCACGTTGGGTTCAACGAGCCCGGCAGCGCGCGCGACAGCCGCACGCGATTGATCACGCTCGATCGCGTGACGCGCCTCGACGCCGCCAGCGATTTCTTCGGCGAGCAGCACGTCCCGCGCCGCGCGATCACCATGGGTGTCGGCGCGATCCTCGCCGCCAAGTGCGTCGTCATGCTCGCGTTCGGCGAAGGAAAGGCGCCCGTCGTCGCCAAGGCGATCGAAGGGCCGATCACCTCCTCCATTGCCGCCAGCTTCTTGCAACAACATGCGAACGCGACCGTTTATCTCGATGAAGGCGCCGCCGCCGAGATCACGCGGCAGAAAAGTCCGTGGCTCGCCGGGCCGGTCGAATGGAACAAGGCGACCATCCGCAAAGCGACGATCTGGCTGGCGCTGCACGTGAAGAAACCGATCCTGAAACTGACCGATGAAGATTACAACGAGCACGGCCTTCAGGATCTGCTGGCCGCGCACGGGTCGGCGTACGACATCAACCTCGACGTCTTTCGCTGGATGACCGAAACGATCACCGGCTGGCCGGGCGGGAAACCGGAAAGCGCCAAACGTCCCGGCGATATCGATCGCCCGACCGATGCGATTTTCCCGAAGCGCGTGCTTGTCTTCTCGCCACATCCGGACGATGACGTGATCAGCATGGGCGGCACGCTGATTCGCCTGGTCGATCAGGGTCATGAAGTACACGTCGCGTATCAGACCAGCGGCAACATCGCGGTGTTCGACGCCGATGCGATTCGCTTCGCGGACTTCGCGGCCGAGTACAACCGGTTGTTTCAAGTCGCGGCCGGAACAGGTGCAGCACAGTCGGCGAAGATAGAGCGACACATCGAAGAATTTCTGCGCAACAAAAAGCCCGGACAGGTCGACAGCCCCGAAGTTCAGCAGATCAAGGGCCTGATCCGTCGCGGCGAAGCAAGGGCAGCGGGAAGAGATTGCGGCGTGCCGACCGATCGCCTGCACTTCATGGATCTCCCGTTCTACGAAACTGGAACCGTCCGAAAGAAACCGCTCGGCGAAGAAGACATTCGTCTCACGGTCGATCTGCTCGAACAGATCAAGCCGCACCAGGTTTACGCCGCCGGTGATCTGTCCGATCCGCACGGCACGCACCGCGTGTGCCTGTCGGCCGTGTTCCGCGCGTTCGATCGATTGAAAGATCGCGCCTGGGCCAAGCAATGCGAGATCCGTCTGTATCGCGGCGCCTGGCAGGAATGGGAGCCGGACAAAATCGAATTGGCCGTGCCGCTGAGTCCGTCGGAATTGGGGCGCAAGCGCAGCGCGGTGTTCAAGCATCAGAGTCAAAAGGACAAGGCGATGTTCCCCGGCGCCGACGAGCGCGAATTCTGGCAACGCGCCGAAGAGCGCAATCACCAAACCGCGCGCGTCTACGATCAACTCGGACTCGCAGAATATGAAGCGATCGAAGGGTTCGTTAGATGGCGCCCGGAGTGGCAATGATCAACGCGAACAAGTTCGCGGCTACACGTTTAGCCCCGAAGCGGAATCGTAACGAAATCTCGCCGTCCTTACGACCACAATCCCCGGCCCCGCCAGCGGTTGGGCCAATCACTCAAAAAAACGAAAAATAGCCTGAAATCGGCCGCTTTTTGCATTTCCTGGGGTATTATTTGTCCATCGGACATTCGTCCGATTCGCGCCGCCGTTCTGGCTGACGCGAGATTTCAAAACACTTCTTGTGATGCGTACGCACGCGCACTCACATATCGCGCAAAGGGGAAAAGATCATGTCCCAGGATGTCTCAAAATGTCCCGTTTCTGAAAACGAATTGTCGGAGGCGCAGGAGTCCGCCGCCGCGATGCTGGCGGTGGGGAAGCGGCAACAGGATGTCGCGCAGGCGCTGGGCATCGATCGACGCACACTGTTCCGCTGGCGGCGCGAACGCGCGTTCAGGCGCGCGCTGAACGAGCGACGTCGTGAGCTGTGGTCGAGCGCAGCCGATCGCATTCGCGCGATGCTCGGGCAATCGGTTGATGTGCTCGAGCAGCAGTTGGGGGATCGATTCATCCCGTCTCAAGTCCGGGCGGCGACGACGATCCTCCGCTTGGCGGGAGTTGGCAAAAGCGTGCCGCCGCCGGCGAGCGCAAAGAAGAAGCGCGGGAGTTCAACTTAGTTTCAACGAATGAAGAGTTTCGTCTTGCCGGACTTGCCGGGCAGCACGAACGGTCGTGCGGCGCCTTGCGTGTTGAACGCCTGGTCGATCAATGAGTAGTCGTCGAAGTCGACGACGCCGTTGCCGTCGAAGTCGCCGTTCAGCCAGCCCGTGCGGTTGTTGTTGAAGCCGGAATCGGTGCGGCTGTAGTCGTCGAAGTCGACGAGGCCGTTGAAGTCGGTGTCGCCGTAGTAGGTGAACTTGACGAGGACGGCGGACGCGTCAATCGGCTCGCCGTTGAACGGCGCGCCGGGGTAGAGCGCTTGGAAGTCGCTGGATTCCAGCACGGCCAGCGTGGTGTTTTTCGGATTCGCATTTTTGGCGACGGTGCTGGTCAGTCCAAGGCCGGTCCACGTGCCGCCGCTGCGGGCGGTGTTGATCAGCGTCTGCACGGCGGCGGCCTGCGTGGCGCCGGTGTGGTCGAGAACGAGATCGTTGTCGTTCAGATCGAGCGTGCCGGCGACGGCCAGCGACTTTGTCACCAGCACGCGATTTCCGTTCTGTTGCACCGTCGCTGTGCCCGCGACGTTCAGCGATTCGATTCGCTGCGTCGCGTTGAACAGCACCGACGCGCCGGCGGTCACGGTCAAGCTGTCGTCGTCGTTCCCGGCATTGAACGTCAGCGGTTTGTTGACCGGCGAATTGACGGTCACCGAATCGTTGCCGTCGAGGCCGTCGATCGTGATCGTGTTGACCATCGACAGCGGATACGTGCGCGTCGTGTTGCCCAGCGTGATCTCGAGATTCGTTCCGCTCACGGCCAGCGAGAATGCATTGGCGTTCGCATCGCCGGTCGCAACCAGATGGCCGGCGGTCAGCGTCGTGAACGCGGTCAATCCGCTCGTGGTTTTGATCACGGGCAGCAGCGACGAGGCGTCGTAATTGTTGCCGGTGAAATGATCCTGGCCTGCTTCCCAGAACATCATGCCCCCGTAGCCGTTGTTGATCACGAAGTTCGTCTTGTTCTGGATGGTGTTCTTGCCGTTGAAGTACCAGCCGTTCGTGTTGTCGAGGTTCGCGGCCGGGTTGAACTGATCGACGATTTGCTGGTATGTGAGCACGTTGCCCCAGGACGAGCTCGTGTGTGCGTAGAACGGCACGCCAAGCGTGAAGCGAGATTTGGGCACGCTCGCGCCGTTCGCGTAGTTGGCCCAGTTGGTCAAGGAGTTGACGGACTGCTGATACGGCGCGTGATCGGGGATCTGAAAGTCGTAGCCCATCACGTTGATGATGTCGAGGCTGTTCACCGCGCTCAGCGGCACGACGTACGCTTGCGTCGTGTTGCCCGGATTGGTCGGAACTTTGAGCGGATTCACCGCCGCCGACAGAAGGAGGTTCGAGGTTTCGTTGTTCAGCCGGTTGATCAGGTTTCCGTAGTTAGCGATCTGCGTGGGAGTGGCCGTGCCCCAAGCGGGCTCGAAGTCCAGATCAATGCCATCGAGATTGTGCGCGGTGCAGAACGCGCTGATCTGCGTGATGAAGTTAGTCGTCGCCGTTTCGCTAGCCATGAAGGTTGTCCAGGCGGCGCCGGGATCGATCACGATGCTGACGCTCACGCCTTTGGAGTGCGCGGTGTTCACCACCGTGTCGAGCTGCGTGAAGTTGAAACCCGAGCTGCTCGAGGTGCCGATCGCACCGCTGCCGTTCACGCCCAGCGCGAAGTAGTTCAAATGCGTGACCGCGCTCCAATCCATCTTGGGCGCGAGCGCGGCGTGGCGATAGTCGGGGTAATAAGCGACGACGCGAGTCGTGCTTAGAAGGGTCCGCGACTCAAGCGATTCGACAAATGTTTTTGATCGCATCAGGCGGTTCCCGCAAGTGAATGGCACGGACTGAACAGATTACGCTGGCGAATTAATATCAGTTCAGATATTTATTATTCGAACAAGCGTTCAGGAGCAAGGAGAAACTCGGTTTTACGCGTGATCCGCGAGCTGCGCGGCCCCGCGGGCGGCGTGGAAGACGTCGGAACCGCAGTCGAGGTTCCAGCCCGGCTGGGCAACGCTTGTCAGTTTGGATTCGACTCGCTCGCGGATCGCCGGGAGCAAATGACGCAGGCGGATTCCAATTCCGCCGCACAGGCAAATATGATGCGGACGATAGATCGCGTGACAGATTCGCAGCGTACGCACGAGCGCCAGGATGGCGGGTTCGTCGCCCGTGAGCGTTGGAAGGGCGATCGACAGGTCGGCGCCGTGGTTCTTCTGAAGCGCGGCGACGCCGATGTAACCTTCGAGGCCGCCCGCGCCACCGTCGGGGCCGATGACGTCGGCGCCGGGGATGGAAACGTCGATCTGCCCGATGTGTCCGGGCGAATCGCCTTCGACGCGAAGAAGTTTTCCGTCGTCGAGAACGGCCGCTCCAACGCCAGTACCCAGCGTCAGCACGAGCAGCCGGCCGGTGAGCTGACGCGATTTGAAGATGTCGTAAGCAGTGGCGGCGGCGTCGTTCGAGATCGTGGTCGGGCGATCGCCTTTCAGCTTGAGCGCTTGCGGCACGAGCTGGTCGAGCGAAAAATCCGCAATGCCTGGCGCGTTCACCGACAACGTCACAACGCGACGCGCCCGATCGAGCAGACCCGGCACGCACAGGCCGACCGAGGTCAGCTCGCGGATCGGACCGACGGCCGCGCTGATGGCACGCAGAAGCTGATCGGTCGTGGGTTTCGCGTAGAATGGACTCTGACCCGTGCGGATGACTTTGCCGCCGACGCAGACCGCCGCTTTGACCGAGGTGCCGCCAACGTCTACGCCAAGCGTGGTCGTCATGATTAACTGCTGTCGAGGAGTTCGCCCGAGTGTGGCGTTATCGTCCAGTTCGGTTACTTCTGATCGATTCGGGTCTGCAAGGTCGATGGCGGTTGCCTCTTCGAGATCGTTGTGAATTGGTTCAGGGATCATGTTTCCCGCGCGCGACGACGAAGAACAATCGAACCGCCCGCCGGATGATAGCAAGGATCACTCGACGCAAACAAGCGCCGAATCATTGAACGCAAAGCACCCATGAATCCCATCAAGTGGCTGGTCATTTCCATCTTCGCGGCGGCAGGCATCGGCCTGCTGTTGTTCGGTCCGCGCGATATCGAGGCGCTGCCGAAGGATCGCGTCATTATCGATTACTGGGAAAAGTGGACGGGAAACGAAGAAGCGCAGATGCGCGAGATCGTCGACGACTTCAACAAAACCGTCGGCGCCGAGAAGGGCATCTTCGTTCGGTACATCTCGATCAGCGGCATTAATCAGAAGGTGATGGTCGCAACCGCCGCCGGTGTTCCGCCGGACATCGCGGGGCTTTACGACAACAATCTCGTGCAGTTTGCGGCGATGGATGCGCTGGAACCGCTGGAAGATCTGGCCCGTGAGCGCGGGATCACGGCGGCGTACTACAAGCCCGTCTTCTGGAACGCGTGCAACTACAACGGCCATTTGTACGGCCTGATCAGCACACCGATGGCGGTGGCGCTGCACTACAACAAGAAGATGTTCGCCGACAACGCGGACAAGCTGCGAGCGGCGGGATTGGATCCGGAGCGCCCGCCGCAGACGATCGATGAGCTTGATGCGTACGCCAAAGCGCTCACGACGTTTGACGCCGCCGGCCGCCCGACGCTGACCGCGTTCTTACCGTTGGAACCGAACTGGTTCATCAACGAAACGTGCTTCTGGTTCGGGTCTGATTTCTTCGACGTGAAGACGCGCCGGTTCACGCTGACCGATCCGAAAGTCGTGCGCGCGTACGAGTGGATCGCCAGTTACTCGAAGTGGCTCGGCAAGGACGCGATGAACGATTTCCGCAGCGGGTTCGGCAATTTCGATTCGCCGCAGAATGCGTTTCTCGCCGGCCAGGTAGCGATGGAGCAGCAGGGGCCGTGGATGGCGAACTTCATCTACAAGCTCAAGCCCAGCATGTCGACCGTGCTGTGGCCCAAGGAAGTCGAGCTGACCAAACCGCTGGACGAACGGCGAAAGAACTACGAATGGGCGGTCGAGGCGTTTCCATCCGCCGTGCCCGGGCTGAAGGACGTCACGTACTGCGGGTTCGATGCGATGACGATTCCGAAAGGCGCCAAGCACAAGAAGGAAGCGTTCGAGTTCATCGCGTACGTGCAGCGCCAAGATGTGATCGAAAAGCTCAACAAGATGCACTGCAAAGGCTCGCCGCTGGCGAAAGTCAGCGAGGGTTTTTTCGAGGGTCATCCGAATCCGTACATCGACGTGTTCGAGCGGCTGACCGCCAGCCCCAACGCGCGGGCGCTGGCACAGATTCCGATCATGCCGCAGGTGCTGGACGAATTGAACGTGCTGGTGCAGAAAGTGTCGGCGCTTCAGGTCGAACCGAAGGAGGCGCTGGAAGAATTGCAGGTACGCTTGCAGGCGAAGTACGACGCGTGGGTCGAACAACAGAAATCGCGCGGATCGAATGCGCGCTGATCCGGAGAGATGACTTTGCGTTCAGAAACGAGAAATCTCCTGAAAGGCCTGGCGTTTATCTCGCCTTGGATCATCGGGTTCCTGGCGTTCACGCTGGTGCCGATCGGGATGTCGCTCTATTACAGCTTCTCGGATTACTCGCTTCTGCAATCGCCCGCGCCGATCGGATTGGGCAATTATCGCGAGCTGGCGAGCGATCCCACCTACTGGCAAGTCCTGCGAAACACGGCCTACTACGCGGTGCTGGCGCTGCCGCTGGGATTGCTGATCGCACTCGGAATGGCGCTGCTGCTGAATGTGAAAATCCGCGGGCAGACGATCTATCGCACGCTGATTTTTCTGCCGTCGCTCGTGCCTGCGGTCGCGGCGGCGATGTTGTGGCTTTGGCTGTTCAACAGCAAGCTGGGGCTGATCAACTTCGCGCTGCGAAAGTTGGGCATGGACGATCCGCCCGGCTGGCTGGTGGATGCCCGCTTCGCGCTGCCGGCGCTGGTGCTGATGAGCTTCTGGGGCGTCGGCAACACGGTGGTGATTTTCCTTGCCGGCCTGCAAAACGTCCCGCGTGATCTGTACGAGGCGGCCGAGCTCGATGGCGCGGGCAAGGCGCGCAGCCTCTGGCACGTCACGCTGCCGAGCATCTCGCCGGTGATCTTTTTCAACCTGATCATGGGCATCATCGGCACGCTCCAGGTGTTCACGCTGCCGTTCATCATGACGCCCGGCGGGCAACCGGCGCACGCGACTTACTTTTACGCGATGTATCTCTACGACAACGCGTTCCCGTACGTGCGCATGGGCTACGCCAGCGCGATGGCGTGGATCCAGTTGCTGATCATTCTCGCGCTGACCGCGGTCGCGTTCTGGAGCAGTAAACGCTGGGTGCATTATTCGACGTGAGGGTTCTACCGTGTCGCTAACTGAACCAAAATCTCTGGCCGCGCCCGTTGTGGGAGCTGCGATCGACGCGATTGATTACGCCGCGCGAGGCGGGATCGCGCGCAGCCGCCGCGCATCGCGCAGGCCGCTCGTGCATGTGATGCTGATTGTCATCTGCGCGTTCGGCATGATCCCGTTCCTGTGGATGCTCAGCACGAGCCTCAAGACTCAAGAGAGCGCGATGGAGTTTCCGCCACGGATGTTGCCCAAGCCGGTGGTGGTGGACAACTACTGGACGATTCTCAGCAGCGATCGGCTGAACTTTCTGCTGTGGACGCGCAACACGGTGATCATCGCGGTGCTGGCGGTCTCGGGCACGGTCATCTCCAGCGCGATCGTCGCGTACGGCTTCGCGCGCATCCAATTCCGCGGGCGCGGTGTGCTGTTCGCGATCATGCTGGCGACGATGATGATCCCGTTTCAGGTCACGATGGTTCCGCTGTTCCGCATCTTCCGATTCCTCGGCGACACGACCGGCATCGCATGGCTGGGCACGAGCAAACCGCTCTGGGTGCCGGCGTGGTTCGGGTCGGCGTTCAGCATCTTTCTCATGCGGCAATTCTTCCTGACGATCCCGACGGAGCTGTCCGAGGCCGCGCGAATTGACGGGTGCAGCGAGTTCGGAATCTTCACGCGAATCATCCTGCCTTTAGCCAAGCCTGCGCTGGCGGTGGTCGCGCTGTTTTCATTCATGGCCAACTGGAACGACTTCCTCGCGCCGCTCGTTTACATGCAGCGCCCCGAGCAATTCACGCTCGCCCTTGGCCTGCAAAGCTTCCAAAGCCAGAACGGCGGCACTCCGTGGCACCTGTTGATGGCCGCCAGCGTTCTGGTGATCCTGCCGGTGATCGTCCTGTTCTTTCTGGCACAGAAGACGTTCATTGAAGGGATCGCGACGACGGGCGTGAAAGGCTGAAAAGCCGCATTTTTCAGTCACAAAGGCGGGTTTTTGTGAGCAAGGAAAACGTTGTGGCAACACACGCCGGGACGGTACAATCAGGGCCGAATCTGCGGCCCGCAAAAGCATTTTGTGTTCCGCCGAATTTTTTTGGTGTTAATTAATATCAATGTTGATATTAATTATCCAATGGATGCTTCGCACGTCGCGCCCGAGCGGAATTGAACGATGGGAATTCGCGAAACGCTCAACGAGCACTCGAAGCTGACGGCCGGCGTCGTCGGCACCGTAGCGCTGCTCGCCACTACTTTCGTGGTGATGCAGGTGTTCGCCGGCCGGAGAACAGTGCCGGGCAAACTACCGGATTCGTATTTCACGAACGACGATGGCAAAACGTTCTTCGAGGCAGGTTCGGATAGCTTTCCGCCGTTCGAACGCAATGGGAAAACTGCGGTACATGCGTACATTTTTCAGTGCTGCGGGAAGCGATTCGTCGGGTACATGGAGCGTTACAATTCCGACGCTCACAAACTGAAAGTAGCTGGCAAAGGGACTCCCGAGACCGAGATGTACGGGATGGAAGTGAAGCAACCCGGCGGCTCGAAGTGGATCAAAGCCCACGATTTGGCGACGGCGAACAAGGTAACGGAAATCAAGTGCCCACATGGTGCAAGCGCAACACCCGAGCCGGTTGAACCGTAAACACGACATGGAGGAACGACATGCGTAAAAGGTCTCATGCGTTCACGTTGGTAGAATTGCTCGTCGTGATTGGCATCATCTCGGTGTTGATCAGCATCCTGTTGCCCTCGCTGAATCGCGCGCGGCAGGCCGCCAACCTTGTCGATTGCCAAGCGCGGCTCAGGCAGATGGGACAGGCGCTGCAAATTTATACCGTGACCAATAAGGGCCTCCTACCCTGGGGATCGCTTCAACACAGCGCGGCCTGGACCGACAACACCCTGCCCAACCCTTCAATGCAGGAAGAGTACTGGCGCTGGGAATTCACACTGTCCGAAATCATGGATAAGAACCTGGTCGGCAGTAACGGTTTGGTTCAAAAGCTGTCAGGCGTGTTCCGGGATGTCGACACGATCGAGCCGAGCGACGCCGCCCGCTACATCACGCACTACACGGCCAACCCGCGTGTGCTTTATCAAGCAAACGTCGCCGACAACGCCCCGTATCTCTTCACGCAAACCCAGCCGACTCCGCAAACGCCGACGCAGCCACAGGATCGGACCCAGCGGAAGATCGGCAATATCCGTCGCCCCAGCGATGTGTTCATCATCTGGGATGGACCGCAAATTCTAGATCAGCAATACAACTCGTATGAACTCGCGTCCGCGGCAGACAAGTTCGGAATAGATTCGACCACTGGATTGTGCTTCGGTGTACCGACTTCTGGAGTCAAGTATGGCCGGCCGATTCTTCCTGGTGCGATATCGGGCACGAGTGGCTCCACGAACGGCAAGTCATTGCAGATCAAGTTCAACCAAGACATGAAGACGGCGTTCTATCCCGGGTTAGACGCGTGGATGACGCATTTCCGCTTCCGTCACATGAAGAACACGCGCCTGGCTGCACTTTGCGTCGACGGCCATGTCGAAACGCGTGAAGCGGGAACGGTCATGGATCGCGACATCTTCACAAACTACAAGTGATCGTTTGATCGACGGTGCTTGGTTTCGGATTGTGAGGCTGGGACAAGGTTGCAACGTAAGCGGATCAGTTCGCCTGTGACTTCCATGCTCGGTCTGTTGCGTGATTATGGGCCGGCCGATTGCAGGTTCTTCGTTGCAACGTGAATCGTGGAATCAATACGATGGCCGGTTGATACCGCCATCGGGCTATTGGATCGGGTTTCTAACGTTTTCTGGAGGACGGATGAAAAGCTATCTCGCAGGTTCCGCGGCGCTCGTCGCGATGTTGGTTGGTGCCGCCGCCGTGCAGGCGCGCCCGCAGATTTACTCGTTCGAAACGGGCACCCCCGCGGCACCCGATGACTTCTTCGGCCTTGGCGCCAGCGTGGCGCGGTCTACGATCGGTGCCACTTCGGGCCCGAGCTCGTTGCGTTACGCGGCCGGCAACGACGGCTTCGTCGGCGCCCGCAC